>NZ_JBHRSD010000016.1:0-817 GCF_042643375.1 Pseudoalteromonas fenneropenaei | reverse complement strand
GTTCAACAAGGGATTATGTGACACAAACAACGTGTCCCATAAATACTAAGATGTTAGCGTTCAAGTAAACCGGAGGAAATTATGGGGGATTGGCAGGATGGCTATGATGCCGGATTATGGGGTGCAGATGGTATACCTTATGGTATTGACTCGCCTTGCTGGAACGATGACTGGGAGCATGAGTTACGTGACCAAGGTTACAAAACTGTAAAAGAATGGAATGATGTTGGTCGAAGCGTTAAGAAAGGCGAAGAAGGTAAATATCTACCATGCGCAAAGATTCGTGTTTTTAGTGAAGATCAAACTGTAGAAAGCAAGTTCAGTGGCCAGTCAGAAGTTAATCCAAGTGACAAGCGTCATTTTAATTCATTTGAAGAGGCGATGACATGGGCAAAAAAAAATCCTGGAAAAGTAATTGCACGGTCTCCAACTGGTAACGGGTATATAGAAAAATGAGAAATTGGCTACACGAGAAATCCTCAGTTGTATTTTGGGTCACACTTATTGTTTATATCATTATTTGGGCAACAGTATCTTATATTGGTGTTTATGTTACCTATGTAGCAGGGCCTGTACTTGTACTCTCAGGTATTACAATGTGGCTATCAGCGCCAAAAGAAAATGATGGCTAGTAAATCGCTAACAAACGCTTCATGATGGGACGCAAAAAGCTTGGCTTGCGCTCCTTCGTCGCTAATTTTAGCCAAGCTTTTTTGCGCCCCATAAGCGGGCGTTGAAGATCCGCTATTGGCACAAAGCTATCCTTAGTCTCTAACGTGTTTATGTCTAAAATCTTCTTAGAGCGAAAGATGAACGA
>NZ_JBHRSD010000015.1:0-84885 GCF_042643375.1 Pseudoalteromonas fenneropenaei | reverse complement strand
AAAAGCAGTATAAGATCATAAAATTATGTCAAGGTAAAGTTCATGATCTTGCCCTGCTCTGTTATCGTTTGCGATTGCACCAAATCGTGAGTCTGTAATTGAAACAAAATCAGATGCTTGTGCTTGGGAGGAAAGGCCTAAAAAAGTAGCTAAAAACAATAGTTTTAATTTCATATGACTTCCTTATTCATTAATTTGAACGGATTAAATTTGGATGATACTCATCTTTGATTGCGAGTGATTTTAACTCAATCCCAAGCGATATAATACACATTATCATCTTGTTGTTAATCTTTTTTTACTACTTCCCCATGTTTATATATGATTTGGAGGGGGTTGTGTTTTGGTTTGGTTTCTAGTGGTATTCATCAATTGTTGATAACATTGCATTTTCTACACATATCGTCGTTGACGAAGATTTTCTTAATTTCACGGGAGATTTTTTGAAAATTCTTTATTTTTGCTACGTTAAAACAAGAAAAAAGATTGACATTTTTATGATGATAAAGCGTAATTTTTATTATATGGCTATTCTGAATCAGCCGTGTTAGCAGAGACTTAATAACTTGATATATTTGAACAATTTAATAATAAAATCGCTATACATCAAAATTCCGCGAACGTGCTGTTAGGCTCAGGGCGGGATCGTACTTTAGGTGAACTTTCTGTGAATCACGTGATTTGAGCATTTTTCATACTACATCTTGCCAATCATGTGTATTTCTGAACAACTTAAAACCATACCTGACCATCGCCATAATATGAACAAAAAGCATGACCTTATCGATGTTATCTTTCTTACCTTTTCCGCCATTCTTAGTGGGGTGAGCGGCTGGGAATCAATATAAGTCTTTGGTGAATTGCAACTATCTTGGCTCAGAGAGCATCGAGAATTCGCCAATAGCATTGCTTACAACGTCAGTGAAAGTATTAAAGTGGGGTTTGAAGCCTGCAATTTGCTTGATGAAATCATCAAAACGCGGATGATCTATAATCAAGCAGGCGACACCACTTTGCGCAGTCAGTTTAAAACCGACCGCCGTTTTGGTGCTTACGTGAGCATGAAGTTTTAACCAGCCAATAACACCAAGGGGTGCTCTGCACCTCTTTGTCTTAGTCTAGGTTTGTGCATCTTGCGCTAGCCATAAAATCGAATCCATGGCTAGTGCGTGGTAGTCCACATCGGCTTGATAAACATAAGCTTTATCATGCGTTTGCGTTGCTGCTAGGGCGATATAAAACGGCGCAAAATGCTCAAACGTGGGATGCGCACGTTTAAAATCGGCATCATTTTTAATTAACTCATCCAATTGCGGAAGCGTTTTGCTGCTGGCAAGCGTAAACAACTTAGTCCGTAACCTTTCAACATAGTTGGCACTACCACTTTGATTGGGGTTTAAATCAGCAAAATTGTGGCTAATTGCCCCAGACATCAACAGTGCAAACCCTTGTGCACGAAGCGCTGCCAAGGCGTTCCCTAAAGCCGTGAGTTGCGATAAATTCCAGCTGGCGGGGTACGACAAATGAATGACCGGGATATCACCATTTGGGCGTAGAAACCGCATGGGGATCCACACACCGTGATCCCACGCAGCATGGGTATCAAATTGAGATTCAATACCCGCTTGGCGTAATGCACTGGCAATCATGTTGGCATCCTCAGTTGAACCCATTGCCGGATAATCTAGCTGATATAACGCGGGAGCAAAGCCATAAAAGTCATGTACAATCTTTGGTTGAGCCGCGTTATTTATGTATAACGAGGCCGTTGACCAATGCGGTGATATCGCGATAATTGCCTTGCAGCCAGTTAACTGCTTTCCTTGCATTTGTAAATTCGTTGCCGCTTTGCTTTGCGTTTGTAAGGCAAAACTAGGGGCGCCGTGGCTAACAAAAAGGAGTGGGGCAGGACGCAACAAGGCTGACATAGCAAAACTCCTTAGGCTTGTTGTGGCGTGCGTTTTAGCGGCAACAGATCTTGTAAAGCATAGGCGCCATTACCCAAAAACCACTGCGCAGTACTCGCGGCGATCAGAAATAGTGGATATTCATAGCCGCCACCTGGATTACCAAAGCCCCAGCCATTCGCGCCGTGCACAAACACAATCGACCCAATTAAGGCGGGCAGTAATGCAACGACCACTAGCCTGACTTGTACTCCAGCAATCAGTAATAGCCCGCCAACCAGTTCAGCGGCCATAGTGACTGGGCCAAGCCATTCAGGCAACCCGATAGAACCAAAGAATCCAGCGGTGCCAGCTGGAGTAAAAACCATCAGCTTTAATAGCCCATGAGCAATAAACATAACGCCTAGGGACAAACGTAGTAGCAATGCCGCAATGGCAGGTGATGTAGACATAAAAGTTTCCTCAACTCAGTATTCGATCTTGGTATTCAGTAGTGAACGTGCCTACTGTAAAACTTGGTAATGGACTAAACAATTGGCATAATATTGAAATACAAGTTCAATAAAATTAAACAATGGACAAGCTTAATTTAATGCAGTGTGTGGTTGCTTTAGTGGAAGAGGGCTCATTTACCGCCGCAGCTTCGCGACTTGGTCGCTCAAAGGCTTTGATAAGTACCCATATAACTAGCCTTGAAGCTGAGTTAGGGGTGAGGCTATTAAACCGTTCAACACGACATTTGCAGCTTACCGCAGAAGGGCGCATTTATTATGAAGAAGCCAAGCGGATCTTAGAAGAAGTCGCGCAACTAGAAAGCGCCTTGCAATCCAACAGCCAGAAATTAGTAGGGCGGTTAAGGCTAAGTGTTCCGAGCACTTTTGGTGAAATGTGCCTGTTGCCGTTTTTAGCTCAGTTTCAAATTAAGCATCCCGAGTTGGCGATTGATTGTGTGTTCCAAGACCGCTATGTCGATTTAATTGCCGAAGGGTTTGATTTGGCAATTCGTATTGGTCAGCTCAAGGACTCCAGTCTGATTGCCCGTAAAGTGCATGAAATTACCTTAAAAGTATGTGCTTCGCCCAAGTTTTTAGCGGAACACCCACCCATCACTAGGCCTACAGAACTTAGTAAATTACCTTGCATTGTGGATAGCAACAGTAAAAAAGAAGGTTATTGGCAGCTTGGCGAGCAAGAAATTCAAATTCACGAAGCAATTCGTGTTAATAGCGCATTTGCGGCGGCACAACTTGCCGCGCTTCATGTTGGGGTTTGTTATTGCCCTGATTTTGCGGTCAAGCCATTGATTGAGGGAGGCAAATTAGCTGCGCTGCGGTTTGCCACTGTGCGCGCACCGGTGCAGGTGGTTTACCCACACCGAGTCCATGCGCACAGTAAAGTCAGCCAGTTTACCGAAGCGCTTGCTGAGTTTTTAGCGGGCTAATTGAGATACATCACCACGCCCAGTTATTGACTGGGCAAAACTTTCTTCTGGAGTGATTTTGCCAGCAATTGCTGTGCCGCGACTAAACCCGTTACACCAGCCACCGCTCCTGCGATACCAGCAAGGATTAAACAGCCGCTGATTGCGGTTACAGCATGCGCAGTTAAAGCGAGGTAAATCACAGCGAGGCAAGCAAAAATGATTTGATCACTTATGGATAGTTTGCGCGCTAACCAGCCTAATTGCATGGTAAAAACCGCCCAAACGCCGTTGTATGCCGCAATTGCATTGTTATCAGGTAGCCAATTGGGATTAAGTAATGGCACGTTGATCACTAGCAATAAACTCCACCAATATAAGGCGTAACCGCCGAATGAGGTCAGGCCAAAGGTATCACCTTGCTTAGCGCAATAGCGCGCTGCAATACCCTGAGCCAAGCCACCTAACAATAATGCGGCTGCAAATAAAGTGCTGTTAAAACTGTATAAGCCTAAGTTGCTTCCGGCAAACAGTATACTATTTAAAGCAAAGCCGAATAAGCCAAAGGGTACAGGATTGAGCGCGTGCTGTGGCAAAGTGTGTTGTGACAAGATAAGCATCCAACAGTAAATTCGCGCCATTTTAGCTGGGCGTCAGCGTTTTGCCTAGTCGCTACAAGGCAGGCAAATGTCTAAGATGATTTTAGGGGTGAACAGGCTGCAATGAACCAGCATAGCGCGCCAAAATAGTCTGATACTCGCCATTGGCGCGAATTTTCGCAAGCCCTTGGTTAAACGTAGTGATGATGGCCTTGGCGTCCGGGTGGGTTTTTAGTACGCCAATATGCACAGGCCAAGTGACGATGTTGGGGCTATGAATTTGTAACGTTTGATAATGTGGGTCTTCATGTATGGCATAATTGACAGCCACTTTGTCGCCTATCAGCCCATCCACTCTACCATGGCTTACCTGAAACATACACGCGGATAAATCGAGCAGTGTCATGGTGGTTAAGTCTGGGATCTCATCAAGTAACATTTGATAGCCAAAACCACGAATAGTACACAAAGAATGGCCTGAAAGACTCTGTAAAGACTGGTATTGCCAAGCCAATTTAGGCTGAGATACAAATACCAATTCGTTGTCGATATAAGGGTCGCTAAACAAATAGTTGACGTCACGCGCCGGAGTGCGCCAAAGCGCTGCGATTAAATCGATTTCGCCGCTATCGAGCAAGCGCATCGCGCGGGAAAACGGTGCTGGCTGAAACACAAAGTCAACTCGGTTTTGGGCAAAGGCCGCTTTCACAATCTCAGTGCCAAGCCCTAGTTCTTCACTGATAAAGTAAGGAGGCCAGATACTGTGGCTGCCAACCACGCGCTCAACCTTTGCGGCACAAGGCAGTACCCACCAAATTGCAATAAGCACGAGCCACATTCTCATGATTTTTATCCGCAGGCAGTTCTCATCTAAGCGTAGCGGAGTTGTAAAAAAACACCTAAATCAAACAGATATAAAGCATCTTAGTTTTGTGTATATTGTTCATGAACAATATACACGTTATTGTTTTTAGGGCAATTATGCTGCTATCGCTATCAACCCGCTTAACGTGGCGGGTCGATATGGCCATTAATGCTGTCGTTGACTCTAAACCAACCTGCCACCGAAAAACGCGACTGTTTAGCTGGTAACACTTCATGCGGGTACTCGTCGCTTAAAAACGTCACGAACGTACCAAATTCTGGTTTTACCCGCATTAACTCGCGCTCATGGTCATCTGGTGCGTAGATCACCAATTCACCACCATCCTCTGCTTGCCAATCTGGATTTAAGTACAGCACTGTGGTTAACACGCGATTGGTACGGCCCTTAAAGGCATCTAAGTGTTTTTTGTAAAAATCGCCAACTTGATAGTGGGCAAAGTGGCATTCGTAACTGAACAGCCCCATAAACAAGCGACGATTGAGAAAATCTTGCATTTCCTGCATATGTGCCAACAATTTGGCTTCGAGCGGATCGCTGTCATCTAGCCAATGGATCTTATCGCGGCGAATGGTGCGGTTTTTTTCATGGTCGCTGCTGCGGCCAATGCCTGCTTCATTAAAATCATGTTGCGACAACTGCGCTAAACGAGCTTGTAGTGCTTCGAGAACGTCGAGCGGGAGTGCTTTGGGTAAAATACAGATGCCATGGCTGCGTAAATCGTGGGCGATAGTGTCAAACGGGGCTTCAGAAAGTTGATACGCGAGCAAGGCAGGTCTCCCAAATAGATTGGGCGGCTTTTTACCTCAATTTAAAGCCTAAAGCTAACGAATTATTCTTGTGGTCAGGATAAGTCCAATTACTTAAAAAGGTGCAGGCTGTTTTACGGCAAGCTAACGAAGCGCGGCAATTAAGCCATCAGCCGCTTCTTCGACTAAATCAAGCACCTGTTCAAAGCCTTGCGCACCACCATAATAAGGGTCCGGCACTTCAGTTTTGCCAAGCGTACCATAGCTTAAAAATAACTTGAGCTTGGCTTGCAGATGGGCTGGGCAAATGGCTTGTAAGTCGCGCAGGTTCTGTTTATCGGCACATAAAATCAGGTCAAAGTCAGTGAAATCTTGTAGTGTGACTTGCCTTGCTGTCATGGCGCTAAAATCATAACCGCGTTTTTCGCCGGCAACGCGGCTGCGACTATCTGGCGGATTACCTTGATGATAGCCAATGGTGCCGGCGGATTCGATATGTAAAGGGAGATTGGCGCGCAGCGCTTTTTGTTTTAATACCGCCTCCATGGTAGGGGAGCGACAAATATTGCCCATACATACGACTAATATGTTTTTAATAGAGGCAGGTTTATTGCTACACATGAATGAGTCTCAACCATTGGTTAACGAAAGGCCTAATAGCTTAATCAAGTTTAAGCGAAACTTACAGAGGGAATTTGGTTCATGTTCTAGACAAAAAAGTCACTAAAATTTTAACAATCATTTACCTAATTTGTTGCAAAGCGCACTCGAAATGAGTAATTTTGGGGACGGTGCACCATAGTCCCAATAATAACAATAGGTGTGCAAGGCGACATCAAATGAAATTTATATTCAAAACTACCACCGCACAGCAATGTATCACGGAAATATTAGTTAAGCTTGATAACAATCAGCTAATCTCGTTACATGCCAGCAGTAATTCCATTCCTATTTACTTTTCAACTGTGTATTTTTTAGCAAAGTTGCGGGTATTAGATCAATTAGCACTGCCGATGCAAAGTAATGAACGTAGCTTTGATTTTAGCGCCGGGTTTATTTTTAAGGACCTGATCTCAGAGCTGGTGTTTAACGACCCAAACCCAGACAGTAGTGTGCGTATTAATCAGCATTTGTCGCGTTTTAATAAGTTATTACGGGAAAAGCTTAAACCTGTTTTAGGCGTGGTTAATCTCAGCGTGTTTGAAAACCGTACGCTGGATAATGAAAAGCAGGTGCGCTTTTTGCCTGCCGATATTGAAATCTATCAAGACGATATATTGCTGTATAAAACGGCAAACACGCCGCAAGCAATAAGCCAACTCACACGTCGTAAGTCATTAGTCTTCCCTGTGACAGTCAGTGCTGTCGCTGCAGCTAGCATTGTCGCAATTGCAACGCTTTATTTAGTGCCTAATCCTAGCCCTGAGATGGCAACTCCTACGCTGGTTATGCAGCCGAAGCCGCAATATAGCCAAATAGCAGCGTCAGCTGTCACTCAGTTACCGGCAATCAGTGAAGGTAAAGACAGTATTGGGCCTAACCAAGTAAAAAGGCGCCAAGTGTCAGCTGAGGACGTGAAGCGGCAGCAAGAATTGGCCGAACGATTAGACAGCTTACTCGAACAGTACAAGCAAACTGGCAAGTATGAATACGTTAATGAGCTAAAAGCAGAATTAAAAACTTTGCCACGGGATTTATTAGCACCAGAGACCAAATATCGAGTGCAAATCGCCGTGCTGTTGGCAGATGGTGAGCTTGATGAAGCCTATGCGTTGATGGCAGAGCAAGTAGCCCATGACGGCCGCGTATCAGCGCAATTTCGTGAACGTTTATTGACCACCATAGATTTACACAACAATAATTGGCGCGACATCATAGCCCGCTATGAAGGGCTTGACGCATTAAGCTACGATGAAGCAACCATACTGAAACGGGCATATTCTGCGCTTGGTTTGTACGACAAAATTAGTGAAGTAAATAATCAGCAGTTGGCGCAGCATTTCCCTGAACTGGCGCAAATAACCAACCAAGCTGTGGCTGAAGAGCCATTTAGCGTGTTTATTGATGAGCTTGATAGCAGCCAAACACCATCAGAGCAAGCAACAGAGCAACTTGATGTAGCTCAGTACTTGAGCGCTATTGAGCTCTTGAAGTTGACTGCATTGCTAGACAGTGGTTTTGAACAAACTAAGGCCGCCGTCACTATGCTAAAAGAATTATTTAAGGCTGATCAGGCAATTCTCACCACTGTGGCGGAAAATTTACAGCTTGATGTCCATACCACCAGAAATTTAATTCGCTTACTGATTGAACGGGTGCACCTTAAACAAGATAAGTTCAGTTTGGTGGATTCAGATTTAAATGATGAAGTAGCAGGATTACTGACCAGTAATCAGTCATAACCGGCCAAGTTTGCAGAGTGAGAATAGATATCTTCGTTCAGAATAACTAGTTGGAAATGGCTGACATCAATTTTTTGCGGTAATACTACGTATTTTCGCTACATGCGGCTTGTCAAAGTATTGCTACGATAGGTAAGCCAGTATCACACTTAGCAGCAAAGAGACCAATAGCCTAAGCTCAACAGATAACTCGAGCGGGTTAACCTGAACAATAATTGGCTTATGCAGTAGGTACTTTTAGGGGTTGCTTTATACCAAAGTGCACGCCGACAAATGAGTAAGGCAACGTTCTTAAGACACTAAAAACCATGTATGGAACGTCATCTACCGCGTCATAAATATTTGGGAAATTGCTTAAATAGAGCAATATGAGCGTTAACATCTATCTTTGGCGTGCATCAAGCGACAAGCGCGCAATTGAGTTGCAGAATGATATTTGCCGCAGATATGGGGATTTCGCAATGAAAACAGCTTTAGCGTGGGCAAACGCTAAAGCTGTGGTTGGTTTCTTCAGATTTTCCCACACTTATTGTGGTTTTTTATGTCCGTAAATCTGGAAGCGGACTTTTTCAACTTGAGAGCTGACTAAGTTGTCGTTCAAAGTGACTCGCTGTGAACCAAGTTGTACGTTAACGCTATCGCCGCCCACATCGGCAAAGCGGACTTGCCACTGACCTTGTGCAGACTCACCATAAAAGGCGTTGCTCATCATCGCGGCGTCTTTTAGCAAGTAATTTGCTGTTGCAGTCTCAGTCAGCGCTTGCTTGGAGGTCAGGAGCTGGCTGCGTGTCGCTGCGGGTGAAATAATCTCCATAGCTAAATCGACCCCAGCGGTTGAGTTAAGGTCAAATCTTTCTGTGGCATGGTTAAAGGTTTGTTTGTCGCTATTTTGAATATCAACCTTCAGGCGCACCGCTTCAACAACTAAGTCATCCGGGACATTAAAGCTGATGGTGACACCATCGACATCATTATTAGGGATAGTTAATAATGCTTGTGGCGAGACATCTAACCACTCCGAAACTTCAAGTGCGGGTAGTGCTTCTTCATGTGCTTTGGCTAGTGCCACAGCTTTACCCGCGTTAACACGGCCGAAACCATAGCGGTTATTAAACTTTAAACCTGCAGCATTGGTTATCCAACCTGCGTGTGCTTGAAACACTTTGCCGTCAGCGTTTTCGACATTCACAATCGGGTCCTGTGGGTCGTTTTGTGTGGTGCTTCGGATCATAATGTCTTTCACGTCACGCCAGTTGAGTTCAGGATTGGCAGAAACCACTAACGCCACAACGCCTGATACCATAGGAGCGGCAGCAGAGGTACCATTCATGGTATTGGTGTAGTTACAATTGCTGTTTTGTGCATGGGCTGCACTGTAGTTAAAGCCATTGGCGGTGCTCAGCGGCATATATGCCAAAGCAGAGATGCCAAAGTTGCCAAAGGCACCATTGCTGCCAACCAGTTTCGCACCTTGATAGGCAGACATGCCGTCAAGACAGCCAACGATATCCGTCGTCACCGTTCCTGGCGCGTTGTAACTTGCTTCACCCGCCGGAGCAGACCACAGTACGTTGGCGCCATTACTTGAGTAACTGCTTTGTTTACCATCGGTATTGATGGCCGCAACGGTTTGATAAAATAGGTGTGACTGACTACGCGCAAAGTTGGCGTTGGTACAAGTCAGGTTTGGATGAATGCCACACCAGTCAAAATCATTGCCTGCCGCTTTAATGTTGAGTGCGCCTTTGCCTTGACGTAACTCGTCGGTTGGGTAGCGTTCAAGTTGCTCATAGAAATTACTCTGGGTTTGGAAGCGCTTCAATTCGCCATAGCCATACGAGCGGTTAAACGCTACCACCGGCTCATCAACGCTGATGCCTGAGTTTGGATAACCGTGAGCTGCTAGCTCTGCATTGCGGACAAACTCAAAACTTGTACCTTCATAGGTGTCCCAACGCTCACTCGGTTGTAAATAACGCATCGCGATAAGTTGCGATTTGGGAGCAACACCATGACCGCCAATACCGTTCCAACCTTCAGCAGCTATGATGCCAGCAACAGCTGTGCCGTGGCCTTCACCGTTGTCGTTAGGGTTGGTGCGGTCTGCGCTCCAGCGTGCTAAATCGAGCGAGCGGCCAGGTAGCACATTATTGATAAGGTCTGGATGGTCGATATCCGCGCCTGTGTCGACAACTACGCTAATGGTATCTTGACCTAATGCGCCACTGAGATAAGCAGGCAGCACGTTAATGTCTTCACCTGCGACCAGCTTTTCTTGCCACATTGCTAATGCTTGGTTGGCTGTTTCTTCACCTGCCAGTTCAACGAGCGCGTCAGTAAAAGTGGCATCAAATAAAAATCCACTTTGCGCGGTATTACGTAAATGCCATTGCTCGTTCACTAATGGGTCCGACCCCACCTCTTTAATAAGGATTTTCGCCTTCGCAGATTCAGTGCCGAGTTTAAGCGCATAGCCTATGGTAGCTGATTCACCATTTAAAGAAGTGTAGCTATACTCGTTGTCGGTCTTTAACACCACACCATGGCTAAAGGTGTATACGCCGTTGTCAGCCAGTACTTCCGTATCACCTTCAAAAAACTGTATTTGCGCATTACCAATATCTTTGTTGGCTTTTAGTGTAAGTGCGCTGGGTAGCCATTGTTTTGCATCTGTAACGGTCACATCTTGTGCACTTAAGGCTTGTTGTACCGGTGGGGGCGTGGTGCCTGATGTTTGATTGTCGTTGCTGCCACCGCAGCCACTCAACACGACTGTCATCGCCAGTGTCAGTGCTGAAAGTTTAAACTGATAATTTGGCATCTTAGTGCTTGTCCTTCTCATCATTGTTTTTGATTGAACCGTTATTGGGTTCTTATTTGTGATGCAAGTTATCAGCTGATTAAGAGGGTATCCAGCAACAGCCTGTGACATCTCACGACAAACAAGGATTGGTTAGAATGCTATTTAAATACAATAAGTTGACATGGTGTGACAATGAGTTGAAAGGGGCTTGTCAGCGTTTGTTGCGACGAGAGTCTTTATTGTCAGACGAACAAAAAGCAAAATTAAAGTTATGCACAGAGCCGGGTAACTTGTGAGCAGCCCACGATATTTTCTTTCAGAACATAAAAGTATACATAATAGCCAAATACGACTTTGTTTTAGTGTAAATTGCCTTATAACTAGTAGCACATTACATATGCCAATTGAGGAAAAATTATGACAACCACATATACACCGCCAAAAGTTTGGACTTGGGATCAAGAAAATGGCGGGCAATGGGCTAGTATTAACCGACCTGACTCAGGGGCTCGTTATGAGCAAGCTTTACCTGTGGGTAAACACCCGCTGCAGCTTTATTCACTGGCTACACCAAACGGGCAAAAAATCACGATTATGCTCGAAGAGTTACTTGCTTTGGGTGTCACAGGGGCTGAATACGATGCCCACCTCATTCGAATTAGTGAAGCAGAGCAATTTTCATCAGGTTTTGTTGAGGTTAATCCCAACTCAAAAATCCCCGCTTTGGTTGATAACTCAGGTGATCTACCAATAAACGTATTTGAGTCTGGCGCAATTTTGCTTTATTTGGCAGAGAAATTTGGTCACTTTTTACCAACCACACTTGCTGAACGTACCAAAACCTTGAACTGGTTATTTTGGTTACAAGGTGCGGCACCATATTTAGGCGGCGGTTTTGGGCATTTTTATGCTTATGCCCCGGAAAAGTTTGAGTACCCAATCAATCGTTTTACTATGGAAGCGAAGCGTCAATTAGATGTGCTTGATAAACAGCTGGCAAAACACACTTATGTGGCAGGCGAAACATACACCATCGCAGACATCGCCATTTGGCCGTGGTATGGCAATGTAGTGCTGGGACTGGCGTACAATGCGGCAGAGTTTCTCAATGTTGAACAATATCCAAACGTGATGCGCTGGGCAAAACTGATTGCGAGTCGTGATGCAGTAAAACGTGGGCGGATAGTTAACAGAACTTGGGGCGAAGAACACGAACAACTTACACAAAGACACAGCAGTGCCGATATCGACGCAGTTTTAAATAAGGTATAAGTAGGGCTAAGTTGCAATACACAGGCTACGACTTGCGCGTTGCCTGTGTGTTTTTGTAACTTAAACTATTGCTAGGCTAGGCTAGGCTAGGCTAGGCTAGGCGCTGAGATCACTGTGCGGGCCAAACATCTCATAATAGATTTGATTTGGCGAAACTTGTGCAGCTATCAATTGGTGGTAAATTCCCCGCATAAAAGCTTCTGGGCCGCAGAGATAGAAATCCGCTTCAGTTAACGGTAAAGCGATGGCATCAATATCCATGCGGCCGCTGAAGTCTGCACCATCTCCTTCTTCATACCAAGTTTTGCAGATAAGTGTGTTATTGAGTGCTTGCTGCTCGACTAACCAGTGTTTGAAGCTATGTTGCTGCGCATTTTGACAGGCATGTAAAAACCACACAGGACTTGCTTGGGTGATAAGCTCTTCTAACATCGCCACCATAGGGGTAATTCCCACGCCACCGCTAATCAACACCTTAGGCTTTTGGTTTGCACGCAGGGTAAAGTCGCCAGCAGGCGGTGCGAGTTGTAGTTCAGTGCCAAGCGGGCATTGATGTAAGTAAGCTGATACTAAGCCATCATTTTTCACCGAAATGCGATAGCCATTATGTATTCTGCCGCTTAGGGTGTAGTGGCGTTGCTGGCGATACTCTGTGTTCGGTATATGTACTGACACCGTAATAAACTGACCGCTAACATAGTTGGCAACGGCTTTACCATCTAATGGTTTGAGATAAAAGCTCTTAACGTGCGCAGATTCTTCAATCATATCAGCAATATAAAAGGTGCGAAGGCCATACCAGCCACCCATTTGGTTTTGCATCTGTTGATATTTACCTGCCTCTGCGGTGATTAATAAGTCGGCGATAATACCGTAAGCATTGGCCCATGCCGCTTCAACTTCTGGGGTAAATTCAGCGGGGAAAAGGGTGCGTAAGGTAGCCAACAAATTTGCTCCAACAATTGGGTAGTGCTCAGGTTTAATCTGTAGTGCTACGTGCTTATTGGCGATTTGTGCAGTGAGTTGGGCCAAACGCTCAGGCGTATCCAAATAAGTAGCAAAGCGAGCAATTGCGGCAAACAGCGCAAATTGTTGTTTGCCACTGGCTTGGTTACTGAGATTAAAAATATGTTTGAGCTCTGGCTGCTCACTAAAAAGTCGCGTATAGAAATGTTCCGTAACAGCGACGCCGGCATTGGCGAGCAATGGCAAGGATTGTTTGATAAGCGCAAAGTGATGTTCACTTAACATAAAGACTCCAAAGTGACAAAAAAGGGTTAACCACGACGACCATCAACACGCGGCTGCGTGAGAATGGGAAAATAAATCCAGATAAAACAGGCAAAAGCTGTGCACCACAACGCACCGCTCAGCAGCCATGCTAGGTGTGGGGCAAAAACTTGCGGGCCAAGGCTGCGTACCAAAGCGGCAGCAAAACAGAGTAAGAAACCAAGGTTAACCAGCCAATGGCTGTGCAGCGGGCGAGAGGTATGGCCTAATGAAACTCTTGCCATCATGGCTAAGATCATCAGCCCAATGCCACCGATAGTGATGAGGTGTAGCGCGTCTTTGTTAATTTCAGCAAAACCAAAAAAGCTCACTGCAAATGCCAGTAAGCCTAATGCAGTAGCGGCATAGCCAAGATGAAGCGACCATAGCAGCGGTACTTTTATCACCCCTAAATGAAACCAACGTAGGGTACGATAAAGGTGCAGCAGTGCACTCAATAACAGCATGTAACCGGGGTTGACGGGCAAAGCGAAAATTTGCCCAGCGACAAAGCCCATCACGCCTAAGGTGGAAACGAGCAGTAATAGTTTATCGGTTTTCACTATACGAATTTGCTCACTTAAGCCTAAGCCGCGAGCAGTGAAAAAAGGGATCACCCTGCCTCCGACAATACCGATTAGCACAGTAAATAAAATCACTGCAAGCTGGGTAAATAGGCTTGCGAGCAAGAAGGCTTGTTTTAACACTAAGATTAAAAACGAGAGATTCGCGATACACAGTGCGCTTAGGACTACAACAAACAGGTAATTGTTTTTGGATTTGGCACTATGTAAAACCCAAGTTAAATGAGTAATGGCACCGAGCCAAAACAACGTTTGACCGAATAATAGGCTGTAGAGCGGCCACGGGCTCATAAAGGCAGCGCCTCTGGTGATAAGCCATACGCCCGTTAACAGTAACAGTGGTAAGCCGTTGAGGGTGTTGATACCAGTCCAGTTTTGTGCGGCGGTAAATAAAAAGCCCACGGCAACTGCGCCAGCAAAGGCAAAGATCATTTCGTGAGCGTGCCACAATGTGGCAGGAAAAGGCGCCTGCCATGCAAGATTGCCTGTTAACAGTGCCACCCACAACAGCATAGCCGCGCAGGCCCACATGCTGGTAAACAAGAACAACGGTCGGAAACCAAGATTAAAAAGCGGCCAGCGGCTTATCTGATACCAAGCAATATTGGTATTGACCGGTTCGAGGAGGTTAATAGGCCGCATTATCTTACCTCCATGCCTAATTGATATTGGCATACGCAGCGCAGCACATAGCTGATTTTAATGAGTGCAGCGACCAAAATAGTGGCAATATGCGCCGCAACTTGTGTTCCTAGTGGCAACAGCTCTGCAAGCGGATACGAAAACACCACAGTCACAACAAAAGCAGCCATCAATAAACCTAAAGTGATGTTTGCCACGCGCAACAATAGCGGTAGTGAAGACATAAAAACCTCAATTTCGAGAAAAGTCATACTTTCTCTATAGCGAAACTTATGCCAACAATTAATTCTTTTTAAAACAGTATATTAAGATTTTTGCCTTGCTTGAGAGTGTTAAAATGACATACATTGATATGAGTCTTAATTTAATATTGGTGTCAAATTGACATGGAGCAAAGGCAACTTTCTCAACTCTTGGCGTTAAGTGTTGAGTTACAACGCAGTATCGCAGCTATGATAGAGCCAGATAGCGCAACGTTTGCAAAAGAAGTACTCCGAGCTGTGCAGGTGATTATTCCTGCGGATGCGACTGCCTTGTTGCTACTGCAAGGAGAAAGTTTAACGCCTATCGCTGTGCATGGTTTGGTACCGGAAAGTTTAGGCAGACGCTTTTTGTTGGATGCCCATCCTCGCCTAAAAGAAATTGCCAATAGTAACACTACGGTACGTTTTGCCCCGGATTGTGCATTACCTGACCCCTATGATGGGTTGTTGATAGCCAGTCACGGTGATATTCCGGTCCATGCGTGTATGGGCATGCCGCTTGGGGGAAAAGAGCAAACTTTAGCACTCCTCACCTTTGATAGTTTAACGCCAGATGCTTTTAACGCGCATTCAAGCGCGTTACTAACTATGCTGCAAACTATCGTGACGACTGCGTTTAACACCGTGCTGCAACTTCAACGTTTGCACGACTTGGCGCGCCATAATCGTGCGGTAGTGAGTGAGCTGAGCCATGTGGAAGTGGACATGATAGGTGAGCATCCCTCAATGCAAAAGCTCAAGCAGGAGATGCAGCTGGTGGCGGGTTCAGATCTCAGTGTGTTGATTTTTGGAGAAACAGGCACTGGCAAAGAGTTAGTGGCACGTCATATTCACCAACAGTCAGGGCGTCGCGACAAGCCTTATGTGCAATTAAACTGCGCGTCTTTGCCCGAAGGTGTGGCAGAAAGTGAGCTGTTTGGTCATCGGAAGGGCGCATTTACGGGCGCTGATCGGCATCGCGAAGGGAAGTTTTTGCTAGCCGATGGCGGCACTTTATTTTTAGACGAAATCGGCGAATTGCCACTTAACTTACAGAGCAAGTTATTGCGAGCACTGCAAAGTGGTGAAATTCAACCCGTTGGCGCCGACTCTACTAGCCTTGTTGATGTAAGGATCATTGCGGCAAGCAATCGTGATTTGCGCGAAGAAGTAGCCGTAGGGCGTTTTCGTGCTGACTTGTACCATCGCTTGAGCGTTTATCCGATAAATGTGCCCGCACTGCGTGCAAGGCAAAGCGATATCGCCTTACTCAGTGGCTATTTCGTTGAGCAATTGCGCAAAAAGCTGCACTTACAACAATTGGTGCTGAGCCAAACTTTTCTGCAAAGCCTGCAAAACTACGATTGGCCGGGCAATGTAAGAGAGCTAGAGCATGTTATTAGCCGTGCGGCGCTAAAAGCAAAGCACGCATTATGGCCAAAGCAAATCATAAAAATATCGCCTGAGCACAGTGAACTTGGCGCTGCATTGCCTCCCAGAGTGAAGGCGGCTGAAATATTGGCAGAGGGCGGGCAATCGTTAAAAGCAGCGACAGATCATTTTCAAACTGAGCTGATCAAACGCACACTAACGTGGTACCACTATAATTGGGCTGCAGCGGCGCGTGCGCTGCAAGTCGATCGTGGTAACTTAGTTCGGCTTGCAAAACGTTTGCAAATAGAAGTTAAAAAATCACTATAATACAGTGAGTTAAATTTTGATTTTGTTTTAAAAGGCAGCGAGTTTGGCAAAATGAGATGCTTTTAGTAAAAAGACCAAAATTGCTAATCGGAATCACTCGCAATATTGTTATAAGTTATTTATTTTAAAAGAATATATCTAGAAAATATTGAGTCCAAAATCATCTTGCGAAGACAAAAATATCAACTAGGGTTAAACAGCGCCGTTTTTTATTTAACCTAGGGGGAATGATGCAAGGGAACAAGCAAATAATCGTCGAGCTTAACCGAATTTTGACGCTCGAACTGACCTCAATTAACCAATATTTTTTGCACGCACGCATGTACAATAACTGGGGGTTTGAAGAGCTCAACGAAAAGGCCTACAAAAAGTCGATTAAAGACATGAAACAAGCCGATGACCTAATCGAGCGGATTTTGTTTTTAGAAGGCCTACCAAACCTGCAACACCTTGAAAAGCTGCGAATTGGTGAACACACTGAAGAAATGCTGAGCTGTGATTTGGCGTTTCAACAAGACCAGTTGCCTGCGTTACGCCAAGCCATTGCGCTTTGCGAGCAACAGCAAGATTACATTAGCCGCAGTTTGCTTTCTGATATTCTCAATTACGAAGAGGAATATGTGGATTGGCTGGAAACTCAGCAAGGGCTGATCCAAAACATAGGTATTCAGAATTACCTGCAAGCGCAAATGGAGGACTAAGCAATGAAAGGCAATACCACCATCATCGACTTGCTGAATAAGCAATTGACGCTAGAGCTCAGCTCTATGGATCAATATCTAGCCCATAGCAAAATGTATGAAAATTTTGGCCTTGGTGAGTTACATCACAAGCTCGCCCATGAGTATGATGAAGAGTTAGACCACGCCAAGCACTTAATTGAACGCATTCTGTTTTTAGAAGGTAAGCCCGACACCGCAAGTCGAGCGGCTATTAAAGTTGGCACTAACGCTGAAGAAATGCTGAGTAACGACCTCGCCGCTGAGCTGAGTGTGGCTGCACATCTAAAAAAAGTGATTGCAGTGTGCGAAACCGAAAAAGACTATGTTACTCGCGATATGCTAATGACTTTGCTAGATGATACTGAGACCGATCATATTTATTGGCTTGAGCAACACCTAAATCTTATTAAACTGATTGGCTTACCGAATTACTTGCAAAGCCAAATGAGACAGCGAGCTGGAAGTTAATTTTGAGCGCGTGCTGACCTCAAAACGAAATTTTCGAGTATTACAGCCCGATAAACTAGGTCGGGCTACACCTTTTCAAGTCCACTTTCAAACAACGTAAGTAGATTTTATAATTTCAAAAAAAGCAAAAATGGCGTGTAAACATGCACACTCCGAGACAAGTGCTTGAGAAACCTTTATTGGGTTCAATTTTATTTATATTTATCATGCTGTTGCTAAATAAGGTATGAGCTGGGACAAAGTGAGTTTTTTTGAGTAAATCAGTACAAATAAATCGACATACGCTAAATTGACTTCTACGATAATAGCAATAATAGTCTCAAGTTGTAACAATATGCTCAATTCTTTCTCTGTTAAAAGTCGTTTACTCGCGCTTGCTGTAATACCTATTGCAGCTTTGGTTTTAGCCACAGTGATGTCGCTTAATATTATGGGAACGCTGATCACAGGGATTGATAGTTTACACGACGACCGCGTTATACCTTTGCAACAAATTAAAGCTGTTTCAGACGGTTATGCGGTCACTGTGGTGGATAGTTTGCATAAATACCGTGCCGAGCAAATGTCAGAAAATGCCCTGTTGGATACCGTTGACAAAGCCATGGCCAACGCTAAAAAAGCGTGGCAGGCATACAAAAGCACCAAGTTGACCGCAAGAGAAGCAAAATTGGTCACCGACAGTGAGCGTTTTATGGCAACGGCGGATCGCGAAATTGCGCTCTTTATGACGGGAGTGAGAGAGGGCAAAGTGAAAGATCAGGCGGCGGCGGAGTTTGTGCCAAAGTTGTATGGTTTTATGGACCCGCTTTCAAGCAGTTTGGAAGCCCTGATCAAGCTGCAACTTGATGAGTCAAAAATCTTTCGTGAACATGCCGACGAGCAATTTATCACTATTCGAACCACACTAATCACGATTAGTGTGACGGTAGTGATAATTTTGGCTGTGGGTGCCTTTCTTATTTACAAATCGATTAACTCTCCGCTGCGGGAATTACGCGCGGTGGTCTCGTATATTGCCACACAAGCAGATTTGCGTAAGCGCCCACTTGTGGTAGGTGATGATGAAATTGCGCATACTGCTAGGAGTGTGAATGAGATGCTGGATTCGTTCAGCGCTATCCTCAAAGAAGTCAATACAGCAACCTTAACGCTGGGCTCGGCTGCAGAAGAGATGCAGACCATATCTAATCAGGTGGCTGGAACCGCAGACAGTCAGCAGCAACAAACCGAAATGTTGGCAACGGCAGTCACTGAAATGAGTGCGGCAATTCAGGAAGTCGCGGGTAACGCGGAAAATACCGCAGGACATGCACAGGAATCCGATGTTACAGCAAGAGCGGGGCTTGAAAAAATTCTCGCCAATATTGACTCTATCGAACGCCTAAATACGGTTATTGACGAAAGTACCAAAGTGATCAATCGCTTAAGCGATCAAGCCAATGAGATAAACTCTGTGGTGCAAATGATCCAAAGCGTTGCGGAGCAAACCAATCTATTGGCGCTCAATGCGGCCATTGAAGCCGCAAGGGCCGGTGATTCTGGTCGTGGTTTTGCGGTGGTTGCGGATGAAGTGCGGCAATTGGCGCACAATACCCAAAAAGCAACTGAGCAAATCAGCGATATGATCTCACGCTTGCAGCAAGCTTCACAAACAGCAGTGAGTAGTATGCAGCACGCCCAGCAATGTGCAGGCACCAGTGTGTCACATTCTCAAGAGTCATTAGCGGCGATTGAAGAGATCTCTCGCTCTATTACCACCATTGCAGATATGAACATTCAGGTGTCGGCAGCCACCGAAGAACAGACTACGGTGGCGGCGGATATTTCACAGAATATTAATGAATTCAATGACAGTATTAAAACTGTGACGGAAAGCTCAAAGCAAAATGCTATAGCCAGTCAGGAGCTCGCGCATTTAGCACAGGAACTGCAAGCACGCGTGGCGCGGTTTAAACTCTAACCGTGGTTCCTTAATTTGTGATTGGCAAAGTACTTAGGGTAACCACAGTACATAGACATATTTCAGCAAATGGCTTAGTTCATACCAAGAATAAGTCATTTGCTTTATGCGCTGTTTAGGTTAGGCTTGCCGCTCTTTTTGTCGCAAATGAGAACAAGATGGCATCGGTCAGTTTCAGATTTCTACAACTCAATAAGTTGCAGCTGCTTACCCTTAAAAGAGATATTCCTGAGCTTGTGGCCACGGAACTTGAAGCGCCTCATCACTATTGTGTTTCTGTGCCGTTAGAAGCACATCATATTGATACCATAAATATGTTTTTTGTGCGCCAACAACTGATACTAGAGCAAGTCGATATTTTGGTCTGCTTAGATACTTCAGATTGCGGGACCGAGTACAGTGCACCGCGCTTGCTAAACCAGATGCTCAAACATCTCGATTGTACCTTACGTTTTACCTGTGCTTAGTCGTAGCGCATGCAGGTCATTTTTATTTACTTGGTGTAAAGTTTACCAACAGGCTAAATGCAGTTTATACTGTTTAAAAAAACAGTATCCAACGTTATGGCTCCAGTCATTCTGCCTGAAAAATATTACCTGCAACACTTTCGTGAAATGCAGTGTTACATCACTCAAACGAGTTTGCATTTACTAGATAGCGAACAGCGCAGACATTTCGATGCACTAGACACGCTGACTGAAGACGCGCTATGTTTGTTGCTCCGTTTACTCGGCCGTAAACATGTGGTATTTGCTTGCGACTCTTTGCATTATCAAGAAATTAGCGATATCAGTGCAGCACTTGATTTATTGCAACAGCAACAATGGATACGCCCGCTCTCGCATGATGATGTCACCTTACTGCTCGCGGCGCTGAATAAAGCAGAGCTGCAGCAGCTTGTTACGGAATTCGCGCTGGCTGGGCCTGCCAAATCAGCGAAAAAGCCAATCTGGCAAGACTATATTGCTGAGCACCTGCCACATCAACAGCTACTTGCCTCGCCGCTTGCTCGTAACCATATCGTGGTGAATTCTCAGCGCCATTTTGACTATTGGCAATACCTTTATTTTGGTAACAGTCATGGTCAGCTCAATCAGTTTTCACTGCGTGATATGGGAATTTTGGCAACCCGTAAACATACTCCTGCTGAGCCAAGCGCACACTTTGAAGATATTGCTGAAGCTCAGTTCGGTTTTAAGCTGATGGAGTGGCAACAAGCGTGCAAAGCACTCGCCGATGAGGCGCTAAGTAATTTGGCTGCCACTGTGCTGGCAGAGCAGCCGTTGCTACCTCTGGATAGTGACGCGCTTAAAGAACGTTATCATCATTTGCTATTCCGCCTGTACAGCAAACTCTTGGAATCAGATGCAGAGCAAGCACACAAATGTTTACTTGCTAGTGAGCATCCTAAAGCGCTGGAAAAGCAGGTGCGGTTGCTTTTTCAGCAAGGAAATATCGAGGCTTGTCAGTCATTATTGGACGAAATTTTAACGGCGCCGCCCAGCGAAGAGTTGCTGCTATTTGCCGAAGATTTTTCACAGCGCAAATTTACCCGCAAACGTACCAGTATCTTAACCGATATATTGCGCGCTAGTTCGCAGCCACTGGCAATTGACGAAGCTTATGTTCAGCATGTAGAAGCTGGGGTGTGTGAGCGCTACCAACGGCAAGGGAAAATCGCATTCCATGTTGAGAACCAGCTATGGTTGACCTTATTTGGCCTAGTATTTTGGCCCGAGCTCTACCTCCATAAGCATTCAGGTGTGCACAATGCCTTTCAACGTTTACCAAATGTACTCAAGCGTGGCCGCTTTTACCAACAACTCGGTGATGAAATAACAATTCGGCTCAACGCCTTGTACGATAGTCGCCAGCTGATTTTGCACCTTCAACATATTGCGACGGAGCACTATGGTGAGCCGAATGGGTTATTTACGTGGCACCCTGGCATGCTTGAACCGTTATTGCTGTTTATTAACCACAGCGACTTAGCGTCTGTTAAGGCGCATTTATTGGCCATGTGCAAGGACTTCAAAGCACTCAAAGATGGTTATCCAGACTTACTTATCGTTGATGACGGCAAAGTGCGCTTTGAAGAGATAAAGGCGCCGGGTGATATGTTAAGGCGTAATCAACTGGTTTCTATAACCGCGTTGCAAAAGGCGGGTTTCGCGGTTGCAGTACAAACCACTCGGTGGCATATCGACCCAGAACAACCTTATCTTGTCGTCGACCTCGAAACCACTGGTGGTAATGCGCAAAATGACCGTATTACGGAAGTCGCAATCGTGACTTTAGTTGCAGGAAAGATAGTTGATAGCTGGTCAACGTTAGTTAACCCTGAGCGCCATATTCCACGTTTTATCACTGAGCTGACAGGGATCAGTGACGAAATGGTGAGAACGGCACCGACTTTTGCTGAGGTAATGGATACGATTGAGGGTAAACTTGCCGCGGGCATTTTTGTCGCCCACAACGTTAACTTTGATTATGGCTTTTTAAAGCACAGTTTTGCGCGCTTTTCGCGGCCATTCCAACGTCCTAAACTCTGCACTGTGCAACTTGCACGCAAACATTTACCCGGCCATTCATCGTATTCACTTGGCAAATTATGCCAAGCGTTGGATATTGAACTTATTGACCACCACCGCGCTTTGGCTGATGCCACGGCAACCGCGCACTTGATGCAATTGATCAATGAAAAAAGGATGTCACCACATGATTAATATCACCCGACATAACAGTGTGTTGCTTATCGTCGATATGCAAGCCAAATTAGCACCAGCGATCAGTGAATTTACTGCTGCGGCTGAGGTGTTGAGTAAAACTCAGCACATTGCCAAGTTGATGCAAATACCTTGTGTGCTGACGGAACAAAACCCTGCTGGACTTGGCACTTCCATTAGCATGTTACAAACGACGCTAAGGGTCGAAAAACATACCTTTGCAACGCCCGTTGCTGAGTTGCAACAAGTACTCGGCGCCGCATTCGAACGCAATACCTTTGTGCTCGGTGGGGTGGAAAGTCATGTTTGTGTGCTACAAACTGCTGAGGCTTTATTGCAAGCCGGTAAACAAGTGGTGCTGCTAGCTGATGGCGTTGCCTCAAGAAAACCGGAAAATGTCAATTGGGCTTTGCAGCATTTACGGCAGTTAGGTGCAGCGGTATTGCCTTACGAAAGTGTGGTGTTTAAGTGGTTAGAAAGCTGCCAGGATGCGCACTTCAAAGCCGCATTACAACAGATTAAGTAGTAATTGAAAGATGCCGTTTGGTATAAGACAGCAGTAAAAGAGAATTAAATTGGCAATAGCACATTCAACAGAGCGTTTTTGGTTGGTCAAAATGGTTAAAGGGCTGCAAGGCGTTGCGGCCTTGTGGGTTTGGGGTATTGGCCTATATTTTAACACCTATCTTAATCAGTACATTGTGTTGTTACTGCTCTTGATGACTGTGTTGACGCTCTTGTTATTTTGGTTTGATAAACGTCGAGCCTCACAGCCTAATGCCAATCGCATTAGCGAGCGTACACTGTTGTTATGGGGTGCATTGAGCCTAAATATTGGTATTTATATTGGCCGCGCGTGGTTTAAACATAAAACCGTATCACTGGGGTTTAACCTCAAGTTATTACTGTCGCAGCTGTTACTGGCGGGCGTTGCAGGGTTGTTGCTCTATTACAAGCAAATTTAGTGCTGTATTCAGAGCTTAGGTGAGCGATAAACTGCCGCTAGAGGAAGGATCAAGACGTACAACAACTAAGCATGTTTGGCGTCAGCGATTGTCGTTGAGCTAGTACAGTTGAGCGAATATGGCAATTAACCAAGTACACAACACGTTTCGCACCGCTCTGATGATACTGTCTGCGGTTAAGGCATTTATTTTGTATGGGTTATCAGTATTCACGCTCAATCGCGTGGTGCATTTTTCTTTGCACTCACGCGATTTTTTGGTGGTGATTTAGCCGCGAAGGCGCGATATCTCCAAGTCAATTCGTGTTAATCATACTTGTTGCTAAACAATTGATTTTCTAAGGTCATGCCATTCGTTAATTGATGATAAGGTAGGTTGTGCTGATACAAAAACATCAATAGCGCGACATCAAATTGCTGGTGTGAGCTGCCAATTTCAATGGTGTATTCCCTGTCTTGAGTTTGTGTCACCTGACAGGTAGGAAATGCCAGTTGTAATAGTGACTCAAAATTAACAGCGCGTTGTTTTAATCTGAGGGTGTAGTGTTGTCTGTCTGCTGCGTTGCCTTTGGTGTCGTATAAGCTCAGGACGCCTTGGTCTAAATAATAGACTCGCTGACATAAGCGCTCTAACTCACTTAAATCGTGTGAGCTGAGAATAAATGTGATGTCATCGCTTAGACTTGCCACCAACTCACGGATCTCTTTGGCATGTTTTGGATCTAAGCCTGCCGTCGCTTCATCTAACAACACAAGCTGTGGATCACCAATCAATGCTTGCGCAATACAGGCTCGTTTGCGCATCCCGTGAGATAAGTGCTGTGGATATTCTTTGCTAACGTCTTGTAAGTTAACCAATTCAAGCACACGCATGGCTTCAAGTCGTGCAGCTTGTGCCGTGAGGCCTTGTAACTGACCATAAAAACTAAATTGCTTAAACAATGAAAAACTTGGGTCTAACTGAGCGTCTTGTGGCAAAGCAGCTAAATTCTTCAATCGCTTAGCCGTGCTGGCTTTATCATTACCAAAATGCAGACTGCCACTGTCTGCAGACAAATATCCGCACAAAATACTGAACAAGGTAGTTTTGCCAGCGCCATTTGGTCCAACTAAAGCGATGGGGGAGCCCGCTTCAATGTCAAAACTCACGTCTTTGAGTACATGCTTTGCACCAAAGTGCTTATTAAGCCGCGTTGCTTGAATTAACATTATTACACCTCCTTGCGATTGAAAATGAAGCTCGCTACGGTCAAATAGAATAGCGATTGCACAACTGGCACAGCATAGATCATCCATCTTACTTCAAGGGCTGCGGCGGACTTTATATTGACATCAGGCAGTAAGTACTCGATATAAGCAAAAGGCTGGCCGAAATAATAAACCAACACACCAGATGCGACCGACACCAAGATATAGAACAAAAAGAAGTGAATCGTAGCTTGTTTAGACGATTTTAAATAACTGTTGAACAAGGTCATAATGGCGACAAAGGGCAGCAAAAATATCATTAACTGCAAGAACAGATATCCTGCTAGTTTAAGTGCTTCAAACCAAAGGCTAATATCGCGCAGTAAAGTGATAGCAATCACGGTAATTAACGTCACGCCAATAAACACGCTTAACACACACAGCTGTCCGACGAAGCGACCTAACATGATTTCATTGCGGCTGGCCCGTAATGTGAGAAAACGTATGGTGCCGCGAGCTATATCTGAACAAAGTTGGTCACTTGAAACAAAAATAGCTAACACTGGCATAGTGACGATGGTAATTGGCCAAAAAATTGAAAACTCAGCGACACTCAATGTCAGAACTTTTTGCATTCCCACAAAGCCGAAAGCTATTTCAACAAACTCTTTTAATTGTTCGTTGCTTAGCACCTCGATGGCATTAGCCACAAATTTGTAGCTAAAGAATGCCCATACTATCGAATAGGTAATAAGCGCAGTGATGCCGCGGCGACTGTTAAAAAATCGAGCGCATTCGAACAAGGCAAAAAGTTTTACGCGCTGTCCTTTAACTAGCATGGAGTCCATAAGTCTTCCTGATGATTTTTTGTAACATGGACTATAGCGATAAACATTGGTAATAAGCCACAAAAGCCCTGGAAGTATTTGTAAGTGGATGTGAATTCCAACTTGAGGTGGTTAAACGTACACTACATTGTGCTTCGCAGTGCTGATCTATCGTTTAACTCCAAGCCTTTGATTCTGTACAAAGGCGTTAAAATCCATAACCTTGGTATAGAGTCAAAGGCTTTAGCGTGCCTTGGTTATTACCAAGCTATTTCATCAAGGAGCGCCCAACGCTTAAGTTTGGTTGTGCTATTTTGTCCTAAAATCCAGTAGTTATAATTTTGGCTGATATAGCCATTGGCTTTTTGGATTTCTAACCACGCATTAATAAAGTGCAGCATATCTTGATTGTGCTTGGCTACGGCAAAACCGATAGGGTATTTCAACTCAGCGCCTTTTGGCACTACCACACCAAATTCGGGATAAAACATGCTCCACGCAAAACCGGCTTCTGCACTTACCACTAATGCATCGTAGCGCTCTGGTTGCTTGAAATACTGTTTGATATTGCTAATCGCCACAGGTTTTACATTGGGGTAATTGGAGTGGATTTTACTCAAGAGCGTGCCATATTCGACATGCGCTAACTTCAACGTGGGCGCATTCAATACTGTTTGCTTCGTGGCAAAACGTTTTAAATCATGGTCTTTTGCCACGATCGCCAATTGCAGCTCCATTACAGCTTGGGTAAAGCGCACTTTACTGAGGTCTTTAACGTTTATCTCCAATCCCGACATGGCGATATCAAAGTAGCCTTTATTGAGGTATTCCGCTAACTGGCTTTTACGAAAAGGGATAAATTCGACTTTGATGCCTAAATCGGCGGCTAAGCGGTGCGCCATACTAATATCAAAACCAACCAACTCATCATTTTGATTAAAGTAACTAAAGGGCACATTATCAACCAGATAACCAACTCGTAATAAGCCGCGTTTTTGCAGGATATCAATATTGGTTAACGCCAACTCGCCACTTTGGTAAGACTGAGGGACATATTTCAGGACTTCGGCTGGTACTTTGTCGGCAACCACCATATTGGCAATCACTTCATCGGCACTATGGGCATTTTGCGCCACTAACTGATTGGCGGTAAAACTTGCCAGCATACAGGCGGGTAAAAGTGCACTAAGTAAGGTCAGATAATAAAACGTGCGCACACGTTTAAAGTGGAGTTGCTTGCGCACATAAAAAATGGTCATCAGCACGAAAGCAAAGATATACACCACGGTAGTGGGGGAGACGACTTTAGCGCTTAACACCGACATCGACAAATACAACTGATAGCTATCTGCGGGAATTTTAAGCGTATCGAGCAAGTACGGGATAGCGATATGGACGTTAGCAAAATAGCTCAGCATAGCGCTTAAGGTAATGTTTGGGATTTGTTCCAAACTGATGGGATTGCCTGTCAGCCAAGCGGCAAAGGTGACAAACAACAAAGTAGTCAGCTTACCTAAACTTGGAAAAGTGTAAGCAATTGGCACCAAAACCTCGGCAATATGATCCGAAGTGTCATCACTTTGCTTTATTTTGCGTAAATGCGCTTTTATTCCCTCGGTGATAATGGGCAGCACGATAAACACATTGCCAGTACTAAAGGCGGTGATCCACGCGTTTCGCATTACCCAAATAAAATCGCGATATTTTACTGGGGTAACGGCGGCAACTAACATAGGTAACAGCACCAACATCATATAGACCCCAAGGTAAATCACCATCACCCAGTATACTTGCAGGTTGGCCAATTGCTCGTTGCTGATGGTGCCAGCTGTGCTCGCGGTCATAGCAAAAATACCAATCGGAAAGAGGGCTATGATTTTCTTTGACATCACAGTCAAGCCTTGGCCGACGACATCTAATACATCCAACAGAGTATTTTTACTTTTATTGGAGATAAGCGACATCCCCAACGCAATGCAGAAAATCACCAGCGCAGGTACGTTGCCTTCAGCCATGGAGGCAAATGGATTGGCGGGAATATATTGGCTGATAAAGTCGATTTTGGGGGCTTCAGCAATCAGTGCCGGTGAGAAGAATGTCCCAGCGTCGTGCTGTGGCAAGGTCAAAGTAAAACACCAAATCGCGACTAGACCGAGTATCCACAGCAGCAACATCATTAAAGCAGCTTTGCCAAGCACACTTTTGACTTGCTCAGGGTTGAATTTGCCCAAACCAACGATAAGGCTCACCACAATATATGGAAAAATGGTGATCTGCATGAGCTTTACAAAGCCATTACCTATGGGCTGCAAAAACGCAACTCGTTCACCCAGTAACAGCCCTGCCGCAATGCCCAAGATAAGCGACCACAGCATCCAATTGATGTTTTTAAAATACGACCAAAAATTCATGACCAAGTGCTAACAAGAAAAAGGCTGGCAATATACAGATTGTAGCTGAAGACGCAATGAATAAGGAGCTACTCAAGCCGCAAGAGCCTACAGCAGTGACTCGAAACGAGCCGGTTATGCGGCGAAAAATCACAACGTAAACACTGCTTAAAAGAAGATGCAGCACTCATAGGAGTGGTGCGTAATTAGTCGACTTATTTCTTACGAGCGCCTTTATGCTGAGTTCCAGTCCCACTTAGCATATCAATAATGGCGCCGATGGCGAGACCGAGGGCTACGCCCATGGCTAAACTTTTTCCCATATTGCCCGACGAGGCACCAAATGCCGCCCCAAGTGCTACGCCAATGGCGATACCTACGCCAATGCCAGTACCTGCTTTTCTTGGTTGTTTTTTCGGTGTTGTCATTATGACCTCGGAAGCTAAATAAAAGTGGCTGCGAAAAATGTGTGCTTGACCCTTGATACCTAAACCTAAATTTGCAAACTTACACCGCACATCACCTCAGCCCCATAAGCACCTAAGCCAGCGCTGCTTTGCTCATATAGGCCATGTCGGTGGGGGCGGGCTTAAAACCAAAGTGCTCATACAGACTTTGTGCATCGAGTGTTCGTAATAGCCAATTTACGCTTTGTAATTGTGGATGTGCTAGTACCTCAGCCAACAGCAACTTACCTAGGCCTTGTCCGCGATAGGGTTCAAAGACCACCACATCCATCAAATAAGCAAACACCGCGCAATCAGTTACCACTCGAGTAAACGCCAGCTGTTCACCATTTAGATATAGTCCAAAACACAAAGAATGGTCAATGGCGGTTTGTACTGTGGCACGGCTGCGGCCTTTTGCCCAATAGGAACGATTGCTGAGAAAGTCGTGAATGGCCGTGACATTAAGCAAGGATTTGTCAGTCGAAATAACATATTGATTTTGCATTAAATATTATTCCCCACATTGCTGACAACTAACTGCTGCCTTGCCGCGCCAATCTTCTAAATCTTGCTCTGGCTTCTCTTTACGAAATTGTCCATATAAGGCAATGCCCATCGCATCTTCTAAGATGTCTACGGTTATGCCTTTTTCGCGCAGTAACGCTTCATTACCACTGGCGTTGGTGACATCGCCCACTACCACACGGTTAAAACCGCGCATATAGAGTAGCGTTGCACAAACATCGCACGGGCTTAAGCTGGTGTATAAAGTGGTTTGACTGAAATCAATACGCCCCGCGTCGCGAATGGCGGAGGTTTCGCCGTGATTATACGGGTGGCTTTCTTGCACTAAGGTGTTGTGGCCTTTGCCAACGATTTGCCCTGTATGGTTATCGACAATCACCGCGCCAATTGGGCAGCCACCCTCATCGTAGCTTTTTTGCGCCAATAACACGGCGATGCGCATAAAGTCTGCGTCTTGCAGTTTTTGTGAAAAATCTCGAGCGAGCAAAGCCGCTAAGCTTTTCGTTGGCATATGGGCAATGGCGTTGAGCGCAGCAAAATCAACGCAAGAGGTGGAAGTCAACAAAGTAGTCATAAAGATCCTTGCCAAAGGCGAGTGGAGAAAGAGTTCTACAGTTTAAAAACGTGTGGTTCTAAACTAACCTGAGTACCTTTAGCTTGGCAAAATATTTTGCACAAATAATGAAGAGAGTTGCACAGGGTTTTAAGCGAGGGTTGCACTGCCTCGCTTAAACTGATTTGGCGGCCTTACAGCACATAGTCACTACCATCTTTGGCGGTAAAACATTTACAGTCGTTGCAGCGCGGTTGTAAGGTTTGTGCGCCGCTAATAAAACTTAGCCAAATACGCTGTTTAGTTTCACCATTTACGCTGGAAAGTGGCGTTTCGACTTGCACATCGTCTAGGTGGGCTAAATCGGTTTCACCAAATTGCCCTTTGCGGTTGATGCTAAGTTCAATATGCAGACCGTCGGCTTTTTTTAGTAACAGCGTTTCTGGCGTTTCTTTGTGGCCACATAGCGCAACAAATTGACTGCTGTTGGCTAAGCCACAGTGCTGGCCATCAGCAAAAAAAGCGAGCAAATGGCGGTAGTACACTACGTAATGAGTCACTTGTTGGTGCGAACCAAATTCAAGTGGGCAATGCTCATCAAGATATTGTTTGGCCAATTGTAATTGAGCACATGGCGGTATTTGCGGTGTGGTAATCGTTTGAGTTTGAGTGTGCGCTGGTGTTGTCATCATGGTCTTCCCGTTGGCAGATTTTATTTGATGACTTCATTGTAGTTTAAATGTGCAAATAATTTCACAAAAAGAATTTTACAGTGTAAATTTTACAAATCTGTCGAATTTTTACTCGTGTTAATGGTGCGGCGAAAAGATGAAAAAAGAACCCAGTCTAATGCGTAAATCGCACTTTCTTGGCACCAAAGTGCGTAATTTACGTAAGCGTAATCATTTGACCTTGGAAGATCTCTCTGCTCGTTGTATTCGGGTTGATGCCGCTAGTGCGCCTTCGGTGTCTTATCTTTCGATGATTGAGCGGGGCAAGCGCACCCCGAGTTTAGATATGCTGGAAAACTTGGCAACGGTATTTCAAAAGCCGGTGGAGTGGTTTTTAGATAACGAACAAGCAAGTGTTGAGATCACCCCAAGTAAAACCACATCCGGCGGCCTAAATGGCATGGCACTTGAACCTAACTTTTTATTTTCAAAAGATATTTTGCAAATCGCCATCCCAGAAATGTTGTCGCAAGCTGGGATCAGTGGTCGCCAATTTGCTCATTTGCTGATCAGGGCGCACCAAGAACATCATCAAAACCATTTTCCTGATTTAGAGCGTGCTGCGGAAGAAGTCGGCGGCAAAAACCTCTATTTGTCGGTTGAAGATTTAATTACGTTACTGCAAAAACAAGGGTTTCAACTGCGTTGGTTTGACGAACGGAATATGCTGGGACTGGACAATGCTCGGCTGCGGGTTGGCAGTGTAGTAACTTCCTATTTTGTGCCGCCAGCAACTGTGTATGTCAATAAACTGCTTAAGTTAAACCCGAGTCGGCTAAAGTATGATTTAGCGGTGCATATTGGCCATGGCGTACTACATCATAGCGACGGTGTGCAATGCGTATTGACTACCGGCGGGCTTGGTATGGAAGCCGAGCGTGAAGAACCTGTAGAACCAAACGCGCAGGATATTTTAAATGCTTGGCGCGACTTTGAATCAAGCTTTTTTGCTGGCGCCTTGTTGTGCCCAAAAGTACCTTATCGCCAAGTGTTAGAACGCCACGGCTATGAACTTGATGTACATCAGCAGCTTGGCATTTCAGCTTCCGTTGCAATGCGGCGTATGACCGTGGTGTCGCCTTATCCGCATTGGCATTATTTTGATGCCTACCAACCGGGCAAACTTAAAGCTGTGTATCGTGGTAATGGTATTCCGCTGCCGTGGGGCAATATGCGAGAAGTGCCCGATCCTTGTCAGCACTGGGCGGTATTTAGAAAGTTTGCCAGCAGTAATGGTGCACCCACTGCACAATTATCTGTTTTAAATGTCAACAACAAACCCCATCTATACTGTTGCGAGTCGGTGGCAATTCAAGACTTAGCCGAGCAACCGCACGTACTTTGTGCGGGGATTGACCTTAACCCAGCAATTAGCGCGCAAGGACTTGATGCTGAAACGGTAGTTGGGGAGCTGCAACAATTGTGTATTTTGCACGGTGGTAGCAGCCAAGTGCCGTATGCGCTGCAAAAACAGTTACGCAGCGTGGCAAAAATTCTCAATATTCACTGGATTGAACGCGGGTTGGAAAGTGATGTAAGGGTGATTTGCACCCGTGGCGCCAGTTGCCCACGTAAGCCAAGTTGTTATCAGGCTGGAGGTTGTCAGCTTGCAGACTAATCCATATTAGCCTTTTGGCCGTGGTGGAATTTGACTTAGTCAACCCGCATGGGTACTTAAGGTATGTTGAACTAGAAGTTGTTGCAAAAAGGCGAGTGTGATTTTGGCAGATATTTGACCAAATCGCGCCATGAAAAGTTAATTGGTAATACAAGGATTGCTGTGAAAATTCATTTAGTTTTAGCTCATCCTGAGCCGTTTTCGTTTAATTCAGCTCTACACCAAACCGCTGTTGATATGCTAACGCAAAACAAGATTGGCGTGAGCGTTTCAAATTTATACTACGCTGGCTTTAACCCTGTTGCAGGCCCCTTAGATATGCACGGTTATCCGCAAGAGCATTTTGCTTTGGCGGCAGCTCAGAGATGGGCGAGCAATAACGCTGCTTTTAGTGCTGATATTGTTGAAGAACAGAGTAAATTGGTAGAGTGTGATGCCGTGATCTTACAGTTTCCGCTCTGGTGGTGGTCCTTTCCTGCCATCCTAAAAGGTTGGATAGACAGAGTGTTATCGTCCGGTTTTGCCTACGGTAAAGAAAACACCTTACCGGCAAAAAAGGTCATGTACTCTATCACCACTGGCGGTGCTGACAGCCAAGAAGACTTAGACTACTACCAAAGTAAGATAAACGCTTTGTACGAGGATGTATTTGGCTTTTTGGGTTGGGAAACCTTACCGCCTTTCATTGCCCATGGTGTGCAGCGTTTAACAGATGAAGAAAGGCAACTGCTGCTGGGCAAATATAAAGCACATTTACAACAGGTGTTTAATTAAAGGGCGCAATGCCCTTTTGGCTAATACGGCCAGCCGCTGTTATCTCTTCGCTTAAGTAGACGTAATACCTAAAAGTGTAAATCTAACCTAAGCCGCATTTACGTGTGTATAGCAACACGTTTGACGGCACAGTCTAGTGCTGTCATTTTACACAGTACCCAACAAGGTGAAAAAATTGCATTTTGCTGACTATTGCAGTGCTCATTAGCCAGCTCTACAATGCCGCGCCCCTGAAGTTGGGGTCTTATCTTGGAGTTTTATTGTGAATCCCGCTTTTGCCAACCCAGCCCCCTTAGGATTAATGGGTTTTGGTATGACTACCGTTTTATTAAATATTCATAACGCCGGTTTTTTCCCAATCAGTGCCATGATTTTGGCCATGGGCCTATGTTATGGCGGCCTTGCACAAATTATTGCCGGTATTATGGAATACCGCCGTGGCAACACCTTTGGCATGACTGCGTTCTTATCTTATGGGCTATTTTGGTGGAGTTTAGTGCTGACGTTAATACTGCCTAAAATGGGACTTGCCGAGCCAACACCAATGGGATATATGGGCTGCTACTTGCTGATGTGGGGTATTTTTACCTTATTTATGACTTTAGGCACGCTGCAATACAACAAAGTGAAGCAATTGATTTTTGCCAGTTTAACTCTGTTGTTTGTGTTGTTGGCCATCCGTGATTTCACCGGCAATGAGCTAATTGGTTTGATAGCCGCCTATGAAGGTATTGCGGTCGGAAGCCTTGCAATCTACTTAGCTATGGCGACTATTCTTAATGAGCAGTTTGGCCGTACTGTATTGCCAATTGGTGAAGCAAAGTCGTGAGCCTGTTTTAAAGACATACAGATCAGGTGACGTTTACCACCTGATCTGTATGCTTTAAGCCCGAATAAGTGCAAATCTCTAATTTACAGCACTGTGTTATGTAGTTTTTACGCTTGGTGAAATAAACCCAACACATTGAATTAATTTATAAAACCCAATCCGAAAGAACGTCGCCGCAGTTCCAATTCATAAAACCCGCTAGCATGTGTAATGTCATGTAATTGAAATGTTGCATTTTCTATCTAATTCTTATGCTTAAACTATATTAAATAAATTCCACACTACCGTGCTTTGCTGCGCTAACCGTCATCCGCAGCTCAGTGACAAAGTAATACAGTATGTAAAAGCAGGTAAGCCGCTCGTGAGCAGCAAAACCCAAAGGTTTGAGATTAAGGAAAGCAACATGGCCAAAGCACCACAAAAATCATCCGTTAAGCCCTACCCAGAGTGGCGCAAAAACCAACCTACCGGCCCACAATTTGGCCTATTATCTAAACTCAATGGCACTTGGGTTAATTGGAAAGACGGCCCAAAAGGGTTACACACAACTTGTATGCCGTCGCCCGGCACATCGTCTGAAACCATTTTTGGTGTTTTTCATTTTAAATCTCAAGAGTATCGCGAGCAGCTGACATTCACCCAAGTGAATGCCCCCGTGCGCAACCGAGCAGGTTCTAACGAGCAATTTAATGGTGTCGTAAAATACGAAACCGCCATTATTGATAACAATGACGACTTACAGCATTTTGAAAACGGCATGTATTTGTGGCTAGGTGATAACACCATGCCGTGGCGCGCGGACAGCCCTTATCAAAACCCACGTACCATGTTTAAGCACACCTCAAGTAAAGCATCGGTTGAAAAAGACGGCGGTGACCCAGTCATAGGGCCAAAAGAGCTTGGGCCACAATATGTGCCGCCATACTCCATCTCTCGCTCTGGGGTAATACCTCATGGCACCACCATACATTTGATGGGTAAAGTGACACAAAACAACGTACTCGACACCGCCCCGCATATTGCTGATCTGTGGGAGCAACAATATTTAGCGGTTTCTCCTACGATGGGCATAAACCCGCAGCAAGACTTAATTGCGGGCTCGCGTAAAAAACCCAAATGGACCAAATTACCCCGTGAAGAGCAAGAAGGTGGCGGTTTAAACAGCGGCCGCGCATACTTTGAAAGCATTTTTAACTACAACAAATTCGGTGCTAAGTTTCCGTACACAGTGCAGCCGAATCTAAAGCTGATTGACGCCAATAAAGGCTTAACTTTTAAGCGTTTTGACTTGATTGAATTAGACTCACGCCAAGACACTGGACTGCAAGGTGCAACCGTCAATAACGTGATGATAGAGCGCTATTGCCGTGTTACACGCATGCGCCACCGTATGTGGTTAGAAGAAATCGAAGTCACCGATAAAAGCGGCAAAACCAAAGTCATTGACCAATTACAATACGAGCAAATCGTCGATTTTGAATTTATGTTCGGCTCCGACGGCGGCACCACCCAATGGCCACATATTCAGGTTAATACCTTACGCCGCATTGAAGATATCCCCGCAGACGAGCAATTACCGTTAATTAAACTCCCTGAAGAGGAAGAAAAGGTAGAAACCGACAACTTAAAATCTTGCGTCCATTATATGAATCATACATTGGATTAGGTTTAAAGCGGGATAGTATTTTAACGTTATTGTTAAAGCAGATTAATCTGGGTTGCCAATAAGCGAAATAAAAGCCGTACGAAAGTGCGGCTATTGTGGGGTATATTTGGGTTGGAATGACGGGTAAGAGCGAATAGAAGACGTAGAAAAGCCAAATTTTATTCATATGTGACAGTCAGCTTTTAATTTATTACAGACATTTATATTGATAAAAACTCGATTGGCTTGAAATCTTGTGTTCCATTGCATACTTCGATGTAAGTAGGACCGGTCAAACCAACTTTAAGAAAATGAACGGAAATAGCACAGAAAGGATCGTAATCTTTAGTTAGAAAGCGCTCTATTGCTTTGGGGACAGTAACAATAGAGCGCTTCAAGTTGGTTATTATTTCTTTTCAATTGGCTCGGGCACAAATTGATTTACAGCAGGTAATGGCTGCGCATCTGGTTTTGCAGACGATTGCGCGTTGTCTTGATTTTGTGTTTTGGCCGGTGCTTTATCTTGACCGCCACATGCACCACAACATCCCATATTCGTTACCTCTATTTATTGTACAAGTGGACTACTGCTAACGTTAAAATCAAAGCCTTCAATATCAGCATTGGCAATTAATTGCTCGATATACTGAGCGATGGCTTTGCGCTCAACTTTTTTATTTAAATAGTCTTGGATCCGAGTTTTAACTGCACTAAAAGGCAGCTGATTGCCGGGTTGTTTAAAGTCCACATAGACAATATGGAATCCAAAACGACTTTCTACTACATGTGGAATTAATCCTTCAGCTGCACTAAAAACCTGACGTTCAAACTCTGCGACGGTTTGCCCTTTAGACAGCTGACCGAGCTGGCCACCTAATTTGGCAGAGTCACATTTAGAGTACTGAGCCGCCAGCTCGCTAAAGGACTCCCCTTGATTCAGTGAGTTTAATATTAATTCCGCGGTTTCAAGAGCATTAGCGCGTGCGCTTTCATCTTCGACGGGGGCAGGGATCAATATGTGTCTTGCAGCGATAAGCGGTGAAGTGCAAAATTTGTGTAAGTTTTGCGAATAATACAGCTCACATTCTTGGTCTGACGCGGTAGGGATTGAAACTTCGGTTTCAATTAACCGATTTAACAGAGAGTTTTGTTTTTGCTCTTCGCTTTGCAAAGTGATGTCAGTGTCGCTCAGACTAAGTCCTAATTCTTGGGCGCGTTGATTAAACAACTCCCCAATGATGAGACTCTCAGCTGCATCGATCATCGCAGAGCGATGATCTTTTGCGGGATGATACTGCATTTCTTGTAATATCTGAGCTTCACTGATGGTAGATTGATTAACGGTGATCATAGGTGCCTCAGCTTAAGCCCTGCAAAGCAGGGCTTGATGGATTATTTACTGCGAACAACTTGGTAGTTGCGACTTAAATATTGCAGTGGAACACTAGCAATATGGACCAGACGGCTAAATGGGAATACGACAAACAACGTCATACCTAAAAATACGTGTAGTTTGTAGATCCAATGCACGTCCGCAATCGCCGCAGCCGCTGCGGTACCATTAAATGTCACCATGTTTTGCGCCCAGCTCATTAGTTTTAGCATTTCAGCGCCATCCATATGACCAGCTGAGACAAAAATCGACAGTAAACCTAAGATCAATTGTACGTAAAGCAGTAACAATATGGTGATATCCATCGTGCTGCTGGTTGCACGAATGCGTGGGTTAAACAGGCGACGTTTAAGCAAAATGGTTAAACCATAGAAGCAGATGACGCCAAACACACCACCTAATCCCATTGCGATCAGCTGTTTGTGGCTAGCTTCAATGCCGACTAGATGCCATACCTCAGCAGGGGTCAACAGGCCGACAAAGTGACCCATTAACACCATAATCACGCCAATGTGGAACGCACGACTACCACGTTTTAGCTCTTTACTTTCAAGTAATTGGCTACTTCCTGTTTTCCACGTGTATTGCTCTCGGTCATAGCGAATAATTGACGCGATCACAAAGATGGCCAGTGCAATATAGGGGTAAATCCCAAACAATAATGTATTTAAATAAGTCATGAGGTACTCCTTAGCTGGCCTGCTGATTAAAGTCAGTCCAGGTTACTGGAACGTATTGATCTTTGCGTTGCGATTCACTTGGGCGATTGACTGAGCTTGGGCAGCTATTAGCATCTGGCGCACCAAAGGTGACCGCTTCCTCTTCCCATTCTTTGTCAATGGCTTGTTTTGTGTCGTCACGTTTTTCACCATTGATTTGTGTGCGCAGTGCGTCGAGGTCAACCTGACTATCCGCAATCTCAAGCAATACTGAAAACACTACCGAATAGTCGCTTTCGCGCTTTTCTAGGCGGCACAGTAATAACGCTAAAATGTGCTCCACCTCACCCAGCCAATGTTTAGCATTGTCTTCACCTTGGGTAGATAAAAACTCTAGAAACAGAGGAATGTAGTCAGGGAGTTCATTCTGAGAGAGCTCAAGACCGGCCTGTTTGTATTGCTCGATTAAGTCAACCATGGCTTGACCACGGTCACGGCTTTCGCCGTGAACGTGTTCAAATAACCAAAGTCCTAGTGCGCGACCACGCTCGAACAAACCATCGTATTCCGATTGCCAATCCATCAAGTCTTTATTGCATTGAGTATCAATAAAGCGTGACAAGGTGGCCTTTTTGTTAGCACTTAATGCGCTTTGTTCAACAATCGCTTGTAGGTCCGCTTTTGCAGCAACAAGCTCGGCCGTTGGATAGTCTAGTAAATGAGATAGTACACTGAGAACTTGCATCCGATTTACTCCTTAATCTCAACAGGAATGATTTGTTTAACGGTTTGTTTTTTACCACCAAACAAGCTTACGCCGTTGTTGCCATCGCTACAGCCGTTGCCAAAGCTAAAGCCGCAGCCACTCTTCATGTCGTAGGCATTTTCTGCATACGCTTTGTGACTGGTTGGAATGACGAAACGATCTTCGTAATTCGCGATAGCCATATAGCGATACATATCTTCAACTTGGTGTGCGGTAAGTCCGACTTGTTTTAACACTTCCAAATCTTCTTGCCCTTCAACTTGCTGGGCACGCTTAAAGGCACGCATTGCAATCATGCGCTCTAGCGCTCTTACTACCGGCTTTTCATCACCTGCCGTGAGCAGGTTAGCTAGGTAGCGCAGTGGAATGCGCAGCGATTTAAGATCTGGGATCACGCCAGCCATGCCTACGTGGCCTGCTTGTACCGCGGTTTGAATAGGTGAAAGCGGCGGAATGTACCAAACCATAGGTAATGTTCTGTATTCTGGGTGTAGCGGTAATGCGACTTTCCAATCCATTGCCATTTTATAGACTGGTGAATGACGCGCTGCGTCTAACCAGCTTTCAGGAATACCTTCTGCTTTCGCTGCTGCAATTACCTTAGGATCATGCGGATCTAGGAACATACTCAGTTGTGCAGGGTACAAGTCCTGCTCGTTTGGCACACTCGCAACTTCTTGGACTTTGTCTGCATCGTACAAAAGTACACCTAAGTAACGAATACGACCCACGCACGTTTCTGAACATACTGTCGGCTGACCTGCTTCAATACGGGGGAAGCAGAAAATACATTTTTCAGATTTGCCTGTTTTCCAGTTGTAGTAGATTTTTTTGTACGGACAGCCAGAAACACACATCCGCCAACCGCGACATTTGTCTTGGTCAATCAATACGATGCCATCTTCCTCACGCTTGTAAATCGCACCTGATGGGCAGCTTGCTACGCAAGCTGGGTTAATACAGTGCTCACAAAGACGAGGTAAATACATCATAAAGGTCTTTTCAAATTGACCGTAAATGTCTTTTTGGACGACGTCGTCAAAGTTTTTATCTTTTTTACGCTCAGAGAATTCAGTCCCAAGAATTTCTTCCCAGTTTGGACCCCAATTGATTTTCTCCATACGTTGACCTGTGATCAACGAGCGCGGGCGAGCAACGGGTTGGTGCTTGCTGTCTGGCGCGTTGTGCAAGTGTTGGTAGTCAAAATCAAATGGCTCGTAGTAATCGTCAATTTCTGGCAGATCTGGGTTTGCAAAGATGTTTGCGAGCAAGCGACGTTTATTACCTTGGCGAGGCTCTAAATTGCCGCTGCTATTGCGTTTCCAGCCGCCGTTCCATTTTTCTTGGTTTTCCCATTCTTTCGGATAGCCGATCCCTGGTTTGGTTTCGACGTTATTAAACCACGCGTATTCAACCCCTTCGCGGCTTGTCCAAACGTTCTTACAGGTAATAGAACAGGTATGGCAGCCGATACATTTGTCTAGGTTTAAGACCATGCCTATTTGTGCACGTACTTTCATAATTTTTTCCTCGGCTACTCGTTATCTAACCAATCAACTTTGTCCATCTTACGGACGATTACAAACTCATCGCGGTTACAACCTACCGTACCGTAATAGTTGAATCCGTAAGCTTGTTGTGCATAACCACCAATCATATGGGTTGGCTTCATGACCGCACGGGTTACTGAGTTATGAATACCACCACGTGTGCCTGAAACTTCAGAGCCAGGTGTATTTACGATACGCTCTTGAGCGTGGTACATCATGCTCATCCCTTGTGGTACACGCTGTGAAACAACAGCACGAGCGGCAATGGCACCATTGACGTTGAACACTTCAATCCAATCGTTGTCTTTAATACCACCCTCTTTGGCATCGATTTCACTGAGCCAAACAATCGGTCCACCACGGCTAAGCGTAAGCATCAGCAAGTTGTCAGAGTAGGTTGAGTGAATACCCCATTTTTGGTGTGGCGTGATCCAGTTCAACGTCAGCTCTTTATTACCATTTGGTTTTTTACCTAACATTGGCTGCGTGGTTTTTAGGTTGATTGGTGGCTTGTATGACACCATCGTTTCACCAAAATCGCGCATCCATTGATGGTCTTGATAGAACTGTTGACGACCAGTTACTGTGCGCCATGGAATGAGTTCGTGCACGTTGGTGTAACCCGCGTTGTACGACACATGCTCGTCTTCAAGGCCAGACCAAGTTGGTGAACTGATGATCTTTCTCGGTTGTGCTTGAATGTCTCTAAAGCGGATTTTTTCTTCCTCTTTAGGTTTGGCTAAATGTGTATGGTCGCGACCTGTAAATTCACCTAGTGCTTCCCACGCTTTTACTGCAACTTGACCGTTTGTTTCTGGCGCGAGACTCAAGATAACCTCAGCCGCATCAATGGCCGTTTCAATTTTTGGACGACCTTTTTGAGGACCTTCAGACGTGTGTCGGTAGTTCAACTCACCAAGAAAATCGACTTCTTTTTGCGTATTCCAATTAATGCCTTTACCACCGTTACCTAACTTGTCCAAAAGCGGACCAAGTGATGTAAAGCGGTTATACGTATTCGGATAATCACGCTCGACCACTATCATGTTTGGCGCAGTGACGCCTGGAACTAGATCACATTCGCCTTTCCACCACATTTTTACGCCATCTGGTTGAGCAAGCTCAGCAGGGGTGTCATGCATAAGTGGCGACGTAACTAAATCCTGTTCAACGCCTAAGTGGCCATCACACAGTTCAGAGAATTTCTTCGCGATACCTTTGAAAATGTCCCAGTCAGAGCGAGATTCCCACACCGGATCAACCGCTTTTGACAGTGGGTGAATAAACGGGTGCATGTCCGAGGTATTCATATCGTCTTTTTCATACCAAGTAGCGGTTGGTAACACGATATCGGAGTACAAGCAGGTTGTTGACATACGGAAGTCAAGCGTGACCCATAGGTCTACTTTGCCCTCAGGAGCGTTGTCATGCCAAACCACGTCTTCTGGTTTTTTGTCACCGCTTTCACCAAGATCTTTACCCTGTAAACCATGTTTAGTTCCGAGGAAATGGCGTAGCATGTATTCATGGCCTTTACCCGATGAACCAAGCAGGTTTGAACGCCAAATAAACATGTTATGCGGGAAGTTTTGTGGGTTATCAGGGTCTTCACAGGCAAACTTCAATGCACCAGATTTAAGTTGTTGAACAGCATAGTCTTTCGCTGACATACCTGCTTTTTCAGCATCTTTACAAAGTTGTAATGGGTTCATGCCCAATTGCGGTGCTGAAGGTAGCCAGCCCATGCGCTCTGCACGAGTGTTGTAATCGATAATCGAACCAGTCCACTTGCTCTTATCTGCCAGTGGTGACAATACCTCTGTCATCTCTAGCTTTTCGTAGCGCCATTGATCGGAATGATTGTAGAAGAATGAAGTACCATTCATTTGACGCGGTGGACGTTGCCAATCCAAGCCAAATGCCAGCGGCAACCAGCCGCACTGTGGACGCAGTTTTTCTTGACCGACGTAGTGCGCCCAACCGCCACCTGATTGTCCAACACAGCCACACAGCATCAACATGTTGATGAGGCCGCGATAGTTCATGTCCATGTTGTACCAGTGGTTGAGTGCCGCCCCAACGATCACCATGCTGCGACCACGCGTTTTATCGGCATTGTCGGCAAACTCACGTGCCACTTGGATAACGTGATCCGCTTTTACGCCCGTGATTTTCTCTTGCCAACCCGGAGTGTAAGGCACATCGTCATAGAGCGTTTTTGCAACAGCAGCGTCATCAAGCCCATTATCTACGCCATAGTGCGCTATCATTAAGTCGAATACCGTCGCAACAAGCGCTTCACTACCATCTTTTAACGTGATGGTTTTAACGGGCACTTTGCGTACTTGTACTTCGTCGTGATCAGTATGTTGGAAGTAACCCAATTCGTGTGCTTGACCGCCAAAATACGGGAATAAAACGGATTCCACTTTATCAGCATGTTGTTTCAGGCTAAGGGCAAGTTTAATCTCTTCACCGGTTTTGCCGTCACGCTGCTCAATGTTCCATTTCCCTTTTTCACCCCAGCGGTAGCCGATAGCACCCGTTGGTGAAATGAGAGAACCTGAAGCTTCGTCGATACCAATGGTTTTCCATTTCGGATTGTTATCTTGACCTAAGTTATCCGCTAAGTCGGACGCCCGTAAAAACGCGCCTTGGGTGAAACCTTTTTCGGTTTTGTCTAAGACGACCAGCATAGGCATGTCGGTATAGCGACGCACGTAGTCGGTAAAATATTCACTGGGTTTGTCTATATGGAATTCTTTAAGGATGACGTGGCCAAATGCCATAGCAAGCGCCGCATCCGTACCTTGTTTTGGTGCTAACCAGATGTCAGACAACTTAGAACACTCAGAGTAATCTGAAGTAATTACGACGGTTTTCGTGCCTTTATAACGCACTTCGGTAAAGAAATGCGCATCTGGAGTACGTGTTTGAGGCACGTTTGAGCCCCAAGCGATGATGTAGTTAGAGTTGTACCAATCTGCAGATTCCGGTACATCCGTTTGCTCACCCCAGATTTGTGGTGATGCAGGCGGTAAGTCACAGTACCAATCGTAGAAGCTTAAACAGTTACCACCAATAAGTGACAAATAACGTGAACCCGCAGCATAGCTGACCATACTCATCGCTGGAATGGGTGAGAATCCCATAATACGGTCTGGGCCGTAAGTTTTTGCCGTATACACGTTTGATGCAGCAATGATTTCGTTGACTTCGTCCCAATCGGCACGGACAAATCCACCCAAACCACGCTTTGACTTATAGCTTTTCGCTTTTTCTGGGTTGGTAATGATGGATTCCCAGGCTTTGACTGGATCGGTAAAGCTTTGTTTGGCTTCACGCCATAGTTTGAGTAAGGCTTGTCTTACTTTTGGATGCTTAAGACGGTTAGCACTGTAGATATACCATGAATAGCTTGCGCCACGAGGACAACCGCGCGGTTCGTGATTTGGTAAATCAGGACGGGTTCGAGGGTAGTCTGTTTGTTGTGTTTCCCACGTCACTAATCCATCTTTTACGTAAATTTTCCAGCTACATGAGCCGGTACAGTTAACACCGTGCGTTGAGCGCACGATTTTGTCATGTTGCCAACGACGGCGATAGCCGTCTTCCCAATCGCGATTTTCATCAGTTGTTACACCGTGACCACCTGCGAAACTTTGCTTGTTGGTCTTAAAAAAGCGCATTTTGTTTAAGAAATGGCTCATATATTTACTCTCCTATCCTGCTCAATTTATGCGCGCTGCCAAGTGGCACATTGAATTGGCAGGCAGCTACATTGCTCATCAAATATAGTGATGTGGGCGTAAATTAACTTGATGACGGTCAAGAACTCAATATCTGTAACTTAATGAAAAATAGAGATATACCTACAAGGTGGTAGTGCTATTTAGGGTGATTTAAGGCGAAAATACTGGTGTTGATAACATTCAAGCGATATTGTTTAGTCGTTTAAAATAGGTGGGTAATTATTGTGGGTATTCGGTTTGGAGAACTAAAAAGTCGCTTTAATGGCTCGGTAACGGTCTATATCAAAGGTTCCATTATAGGTGTGATCAGTTTGGCGATATGTACCTTGTTCGCGTCTTATTGGATTACTGAACTTGCCGACTTAGATGCTAAAGCCATTAACCTAAGCGGCTCTTTGCGCATGGAATCCTATCAACTTGGGATGTACGGTGTCGAAGGGCACAGTGGAGAGATCCAATCACGCATTGCAGACTTTGAAGCCAAACTTGATGATCCGATTTTCCAAAAATTAAAAAGTGATGTGGCTTTAAATACACTCTGGACTGAGGTGATCGATCATTGGCAACGAGAGCTCAAACCCGCTTTATTGAATTTACCCATTACTGACAGAAATAAATTTAACCAGCAAGTGAGCGAACTTGCCAGTAACGCCGATAAGCTCGTATTTGCAGTACAAACGCATGCAGAAAGTAAAATCAGACTACTTCGTTCCATTCAACTGGCGGCTTTATTTATTACCCTTTTGGTTGGGATTTTTACCCTTCATTTGATTAGTTTACGTGTCGAAAAACCTTTGGTTGAACTCACTCATGCGGCTTATGCGATAGGTAAAGGTAATTTCACTCATCACGTAAACTTAAAAGGTGACGACGAGCTTGCCTTACTAGGCGCTACGTTTAACCATACCTGTAAAGCGATTGCCTCGATGTACGGGCAACTTGAAACACGAGTGAAAGAGCAGACTGAAGAGCTTGAGGTGAATAATCAGGCGCTGACCTTTTTGTTTAAAACCGCAAGGTTGTTACTCGAAGCGCAAGAGAGCAAATTGGATTTACAACAAATCCTTGATGAGCTCTCGAGTTTAATCGAAGTACAAGACATCGAATTGTGTTTAATGACGGCAAGCGGTGACAAACCCTATATGCAAATGAAACCGGAAACCGATAAACAAGGACTGTGCGAAGCTAAGAATTGTGACAATTGTGATGGTAATGCCGCGTTTATGTCTTTGGAGCAGCCGACGTTTACGCGCTTTCCTTTGGTCTATGGAACTAATAATTACGGTGTATTAGTTGTGCGTAGTAAAGAGGGATTTGCGGCAGGGTCATGGCAAATGCAATTAGTACAATCGGTTGCTGATCAAATCGCATTATCGCTTAATTTGGCAGCACAAAATGATCAAGCTAGACGTATTGCGCTGTTGCATGAGCGTACGGTAATTGCCAGAGAGTTACATGACTCCCTTGCACAGGCTCTATCGTATTTGAAAATACAAGTAACCCGTTTGACTAAAACCCAAGAAAAGCAGAAGTTTGATCTACAGCCGCCAATCATTGATGAATTGAAAACAGGGCTAGATTCGGCTTATCGTCAATTGCGCGAGTTATTGACGACATTCCGCTTAAAGATGGTGAGCGAAGGATTAGAAGCGGCGCTTGAAAAAACCATTGAACAACTCTCTGAGCAGTCCAATATGCAGTTCCATCTTAACTTTGCTGTCAAACAAGTCCCACTTTCGCCAATGGAAGAAATTCACTTGCTGCAAATCGCCCGCGAAGCGTGTCAAAACACAGTGCATCACAGTAAAGGAGAGAATGTTTGGGTTGACCTTGCGGTAACCGAAAATAATCAATTGCAGTTGACGGTCAGTGATGATGGCGTTGGTATGGTCAATGGCAGCGAAAAGCTTAACCATTATGGTATGGCTATCATGCAAGAGCGTGCCAAGCACCTGCAAGGTGAGTTATTTATCTCACCAAGGGAACTGAAAGGCACCGAAGTGAAATTGATATTTCGACCTGTAGGCGGTAGCCAAAGTTATCATTAGTGCGTTGTGTTTTGTTGCATGCTCTATTTTAAGTAGCAAAACGGCTTACTCGTTACAAGTAAGCCGTTTTGGCACTCAAACACGCTGCTTGTAGAAAGGGCATTAAAGGATGATGTCCATCTCGGCGATGTGCGAGACCAATTTCACGTTGCACCGAAAAATCCCCAAGTTCTTTTAAACAGAGGTCGGGTCTAGACTTAAGCTGCGTAAAATCAGGTACTAAGGCAGCTCCAATCCCTGTTGATACCAGTGCCAGTGCATATTCTATGGTTTGAATATCTGCACGGATGTCTGGTTTTACTTTCGCTTTTAATAATACCGCTTCTAAATGTCGCCACGCTTCACAAGGTAAGCGTTTGATTAAGGGGAGATCTGCAAAATCCTGAGCTGATAATTGCGTTTTTAGAGACAATGGAGAATGGCTATTAAGGGCAATGACGTAGTTATCTTGCCAAATAGGCGTAAATAACTCACCGGATTTTAGCTGTTTGGTGGTGATGATCCGTGCATCACATTCGCTATCTGGTGCAACCAACACCAGTTCGAGCTCTAATTGATTAACGGCACATAAATTTTGAAATTCTTTTAAAAGCCACGCCATTCTGTCCGTACCTAAGGCATGGATCAAACCAAGCTTAAACTTCGATTTTTTAGGTCGTTGCACGAAACTAGAGCGCACAGCCTGCAACTGACCAATTAAATTACAAGCGTGTAAATACAGTTTTTCGCCCTCTGTCGTTGGGGTTACTCCTTTAGGGATACGAACAAACAACGTCGTTTTTAAACTGGCTTCGAGCGTTAGGATTGATTGCGATAAAGATGGTTGGCTAATCCCCAATTGACGCGCTCCTGCGCTTAATGAGCCCGATTCATAGACCGCAATAAAGTGGCTGAGATGGCGAAAGTCCATAGTTAAAACCTATAGATGATGAAATATATACCTATTTTTACTCTAGCAAAGTCTCGCCTAGTCTAGCTATACCCACAAAGATAGGTGAGATAAAACAATGAAAGTTCCATTCAATTGGCAAGACCCCTTTTTAATTGATTCGTTATTGAGCGAAGAAGAACGTTTGGTACGCGATAGCGCAAGGCAATATTGTCAAGAGCGCTTACAAACTCGTATTTTATCTGCAAATCGCGAAGAGCGTTTTGACCGAGAAATCATGAATGAGCTTGGTGAACTCGGTTTGCTTGGCGCAACACTGCCAGAAACCTACGGCTGTGCCGGTGTCAATTATGTTTGTTATGGTCTGGTTGCGCGTGAGGTTGAACGAGTAGACAGTGGTTATCGCAGTGCCATGAGTGTGCAATCGTCATTGGTTATGCATCCAATTCATGCTTATGGCAGCGAAGAACAAAAACAGTACTACCTACCAAAGCTTGCATCAGGTCAGTGGGTGGGCTGTTTTGGCTTAACAGAACCCGATTCAGGCTCGGATCCTGCGAGTATGCGCACGACTGCAAAACCTTGTGCAGAGGGTTATATTTTAAACGGCACAAAAATGTGGATCACGAATGCGCCGATTGCGGACGTATTTGTTGTTTGGGCCAAATTAGACGGCGAGATCCGAGGGTTTATTTTGGAAAAGGGCATGACTGGATTGTCGGCTCCCAAGATCGAAGGCAAATTTTCTTTGCGAGCGTCCATCACAGGGGAAATCGTCATGGACAATGTCGTGGTGCCAAGTAGTGCGATTTTACCTCATGTTTCAGGGATTAAAGGACCATTTGGGTGTTTAAATAAAGCCCGTTTCGGCATCGCATGGGGGGCATTAGGTGCCGCAGAGTTCTGCTGGCATGCTGCGCGTCAATATACGATGGAGCGCCACCAGTTTGGCCGTCCTCTTGCCGCCAATCAGTTGATCCAAAAGAAATTAGCCGATATGCAAACCGAGATTCAACTTGGTTTACTCGGTTGCTTGCAAGCTGGGCGATTAATGGACTCGGGCGCGCTTGCACCCGAAACCATTTCATTAATAAAACGTAATTCGTGTGGTAAGGCGCTGGAGATAGCTCGTCATGCGCGGGATATGCATGGCGGTAACGGGATTGCTGACGAATTTCACGTGATCCGTCATGTGTTAAATCTAGAAGCGGTCAACACTTATGAAGGTACACATGATATTCATGCCTTAATTTTAGGGCGAGCTCAAACTGGGCTATGTGCGTTTGCAGGCTAACCGTTATGCGAAAAAGCTTACCTTATGAAATGCCAGTCTGGCTGATTGGCTTTATCGATGAGATAAAAAGCCATAGTGCTGTTGCCTCACCCAAAAAAACGAGTCGACTAACTCGCGCCGTGTGGTGGCAATTATTTGAAAGCCAACTGAGTAGTCGTTTGCTCGATTTACGCTCTCGCCTGTTACAAGCGCAAGGCGAGAGTTTTTATACCATAGGCAGCGCAGGACATGAAGGCAACGTCGTCCTCGGGCGCCTGTTGTCACTGCAAGATATGGTGTTTTTGCATTATCGTAGTGGCGCGTTGTTCATCGAACGGAGTCGGCATTTAGCAGGGCAAACGCCACTGTACGATCTGCTCGCGTCGTTTGTCGCGAGTCGTGAATGCTCAATATCGGGGGGACGTCATAAGGTGCTAGGCAGTAAAGCCCTAAATATTCCACCGCAGACCAGCACCATCGCATCGCATTTACCTAAAGCGGTTGGCGCGGCGTTTGCGCTTGGACTCAAGCAGCGGCAAGGACAGAGCAATGACGATATCGTGATGGCAAGCTTTGGCGATGCGTCACTTAACCACGCTTCGGCACAGTGTGCGTTTAATAGCGCAGCTTGGACAAGCTACCAACACCTCGTTATGCCGATCTTATTTGTATGTGAGGACAACGGACTTGGGATCTCAACGCCAACGCCTGCTGGTTGGGTGGCGCAATTTGCCGCTCAACACCCACAACTGCGTTATTTCAGCACTGATGCTTGCGATTTAGAAGGTTGCTTTTTTACCGTGCAAGCGGCCATTGATTATGTGCGGATCACACGTAAACCCGCTTTTTTGCATCTGAAAATGGTACGTCTATTTGGTCATGCCGGTGCGGACGCGCAAACCGCGTACCTTTCGGCGACCCAGATTGCAGCGCAAGTTGAGCACGATCCACTGCGCGCAACCGCACAGTCACTTATTAGCTATGGTTTTGCGACACCAGCAGAACTGATCCAGTACGCGAGTGAACTCGATAAGCGTATCGCGGGTATCGCCAATGAAGTGATTAACACACCAAAATTGACCTCGGTTGATAGTATTGCAGCAAGCCTCACAGTAAGTTCGTGTCATTACAAAGCCGCCAAAGACGCGTTATCCGATATTGCATTTGAGCAAAGTATTTCACGCAGTGCAGGGCGGTTGACTATGCCCCAGCATATGGGGAAGTTACTCAACTGGGTATTGCATGAACAGTTATTGCAGTACCCTGAGCTGGTGGTCTTTGGTGAAGACGTTGCTAAAAAAGGAGGCGTATACGGCATAACCCAGCACTTGCAAAAAGAGTTTGGAGTGCATCGCGTGTTCAATACGTTGCTTGATGAACAGTCTATTTTAGGACTCGCTATTGGGTTATCGCAGCAAGGGTTCGTGCCCGTAGCGGAAATTCAGTTTTTGGCTTATGTGCATAACGCCGAAGATCAAATTCGCGGCGAAGCGGCGACTTTGAGTTTTTTCTCAAATGGACAATTTGCCAACCCTATGGTGATCCGAATTGCCGGGCTTGGTTACCAAAAAGGCTTTGGTGGTCATTTTCATAATGACAACTCACTGGCGGTATTTCGTGATATTCCAGGTCTCATTGTGCTGTGCCCGAGTAACCCTGCTGATGCGGTATTATTGTTCCGGCAGGCTGTAAAACTCGCGTATGAAGAACGGCGAGTGGTGATCTTCCTTGAGCCTATCGCGCTTTACAATACCCGAGATTTGCACCAAGCCGGTGATAATCGATGGCTCTCTTTGTATCCGTCAGCCCAGAGCCGATTACCGCAATTCGGTGAGCCAAACGTTACAGGCGATGGGGATGAGTTAGCGATTATTTCCTATGCCAATGGTACGTATCTTAGTTTGCAGGCACAGCTCGAACTTGAACAACAAGGATACCGCGTTCGAGTACTCGATTTGCGTTACCTTGTGCCGTTACAGTGCGATCAGATCGTCTCGGCGCTCGGCCCTTGTAAACGAGTTTTGATCGTGGATGAATGTCGGCAACGGGGCTCATTAAGTGAGGAGTTATTTACCTTATTGCACGAATCACGAGATCGATTTTTCTCGATTGGCCGAGTGTGTGGCGTGGATTGCTTTATTCCCCTAGGCGCCGCGGCCTATCAGTTATTGCCCAGTAAAGCCGATATTATTGCAGCAGCGCTTTCATTACTTGAGGCTAAGCAACCAACCAAGGATACCAAGTTATGGGATATCGCAGTTTAGTTATTTGTCCCGGTAGGGGAAGTTATAACCGTCCAGAATTAGGCTATATCCAACGTATTTTGCAGCATTCCTCGTGCACCGAAACGCTGTTCAAACAAATCAATGATGCACTGTGTAAGCAGCAGCTACCGGGTCTAGATGAACTGGATGGTGCCGCGCATTTTTCCGCACGTTTACATGGCAAAGCTGAGCATGCAGCGAGTCTGATTTTGGGGGCTGGGCTTTTGGATTATCACAGTCTAGACCAGAATCAATACGATGTGGTTGCGATGACAGGTAATTCGATGGGCTGGTATACCGCACTCGCCTGCAGTGGGGGTTGGCAACCTGATAAAGCGGTGACGATTGCAACGACGATGGCTGCACTAACTAATAGTAGTCAACGTGATGACGATTGCGGAATGCAATTGATCTACCCTTTGGTGGATGCAAAGTGGCAGTTAGTAAAAGAACGAAAACAACAGATTGAACAGTATCTTAATCAGTATCCAAGCGAAATTTTCCATTCTATACGTTATGGAGGCTACGCGGTAATAGCGGGAAACAGCAGGCGGATCTTACAACTGCACGAAGAACTACCGCCCATTGATGAGCGTTTCCCTTTGCTGTTAAACGGTCATGCTGCATTTCACTCGCCGTTTATGCAGGGTGCAGCAGAGCGAGCGTTAGAGATGTTTACCAGCAGCGACTTTCGAACGCCTTCTCTACCTTTGGTGGATGGTACGGGGCGGATCTGGACGCCCAACTGTACTGAGGTAGAGCGGCTCAGAGAGTACACGCTAGATAAACAAGTGGTGGAGTGTTTTGATTTCTCGGTAGCGGTGCAAGTGGCGGTTAAAGAGTTTTGCCCCGAGCGGATCATTTTGCTAGGACCAGGCAATGCACTTGCCAGTGCGGTGATCCAAGCCATTATCGCAGCGGGTTGGCGAGGGTTAAGCTGCAAAGAGGATTTCAAAACTCAGCAACTCAATGATCCATGGTTACTGGCTTTTGGCGATGAACAACAATCTCAGGCTCTGCGCTCCAATCGCTAATAAATCAATGTGAAGATGATTGGTTACCTGTTTTTAGGAAGACCAATCATCGCTACCCTCTCACTCCATAGGTAGAAAACACGACGTATAAATCTCATTGTGGGTAGTGAAGATAATCACCTAATTAAGTTTGCGCTAAATCAATAAATGGGCGACTGGCCTCAGGCAAGGTGACATCGATAGACAACTTTCAGAGGTAGGTATGACGTTAGCTCGTGTTTTATTGCAATCGCTAAAAAGCTTTGGTGCGAAACAAGTCTGGGGGATCCCTGGGGATTTTATTCTGCCGTTTTTTCGTGAAATGGAACAAAGTCAGATTTTACCCGTGTACTCCTTAAGCCATGAACCTAGCGTGGCCTTTGCGGCTGACGCTAGTGGACGACTTCATGAGGGGATAGGTGTTCTAGCCGTGACCTATGGGGCTGGTGCACTTAACAGCGTTAATGCGGTTGCACAAGCCTATGCCGAACGTTCGCCGTTAGTGGTACTGGCTGGCATGCCCTCGCAAAGCGAAATGGAGTTAGGATTACAGCTACACCACCAAGTGAAATCAATCGATAGCCAAGTGCAAATCTTTAAAGAGATTACTTGCGCACAGGTAAGATTAGATAATCTAGACCATGCTGCAGAAAAAATCGCTCGTGCCTTAAAGCAATGTAAAGAGCAATCACGTCCAGTCCTGATCGAAATACCCCGTAACATGGCATCGGAACACTTTAGTGAGTTGATCATAAATAGACCCATTGAAGAGTCAGTGTGCGCATCTACAGAAAAATGTGTGAAAGACTTGTTGCATATCATAGCTAAGGCGCAGCGACCCATCGTGCTGGCGGGTGTTGAAGTCAAGCGCTATGACGTCGAAGCGCAATTTTGTCGGTGGGTCTCTGAGCTTGACGTACCTTGCTTTACTACGCTGATGGGGAAAGGGATCGCAGAAGAGTTTGAAGATAGTCCCGTGCAAGGGACATACCTCGGTGAAGCCGGCGACCCGAGAGTTGCAGCAATCGTGCAGCAGGCAGATTTGGTGATTTTTGTTGGCGCTATTTTATCAGACAGCAATTTTGCCATCAGTGCCGAGACATTAGCAGGACGGCAAGCCGTGTTTATTGAACACCGCGAAGTAAACTTAGGGCACTACAGTTACCATGGGATTGCATTAAAAACCATCTTGTCTCAACTCGAAGCGTTCGCCACGCCCAAAACATGGGCATTTCATCTGCCGCATGCGAACAATGACAGTGACGACACACTGGCAACACAAGGGGCTATCGCGCCAATGATGATTGCCGAGGCATTGAATCGCAGCTTTGACAAATACGGTCGTTTACCTGTGGCCAGTGATGTGGGCGATTGTTTGTTTGTCAGTCAAGGTTTAAAAGGCACCTCGGTGGTCGCGCCTGGCTATTACGCCTCGATGGGGTTTGGCGTGCCTGCCGGATTTGGTATTCAAGCGACGACAGGTCGCCGTCCTGTTGTGTTAGTGGGTGATGGCGCTTTCCAAATGACAGGGATGGAGCTTGGACATTGCCGACGTTACGGCTTTACACCGATTGTTGTACTTTTAAATAATCAGGGTTGGGAAATGATCCGTGCCTTTGCGCCCGATAGTCAGGCGGCTGATTTAGGGCTTTGGCCATTTGCGGACATGGCGCAGCATTTTGGTGGGGTTGGGATACGAGTATCATCGCCTGAGGCACTTGAGCAGGCTTTGTGCCAAGCGTTTGAAGACTCCAGTCAGTTTTATCTTATCGACGTGCAAATACCAAAAGGATGCATGACTCCAAGTCTTGCTCATTTTGCGAAGGTGTTGACTGCCAAACAAAATATGGCAAGAAGTGAGCCAATCACTTAGCTATTTACCTACTAAGGGGTAGCTCGGCTGCCCCCTCTTTTGTATGGTGACGCGAAACGAAAATTACTATTCTTGCACCATACGCCGAAGTACACACTCCTAAACCAATAACTGGCATGGAGGGTGTACCGTGGTTTACCACCGGGTTTGGGCAGAAATGCGCAGGCCTCCCGATTTGGAAAGGCTCACATGCTACAAGATTCGTTTAATCGAAAGTTTAACTATTTGCGTTTATCGGTAACGGAAGTCTGTAATTTTAAATGCAACTACTGTTTGCCCGATGGCTACGATTGCCAAACTCGCGCACGTCCGCTGAGTCTTGCACAGACACGTACTTTGCTTGCAGCCTTTGCCATGGTGGGGACACAAAAAGTACGCTTGACTGGTGGTGAGCCAACCTTGCGTAAAGAGTTACCCGACATCGTCGCCCTTTGCAAAGCGACTGCTGGCATAGAGTCGATCGCCATGACATCGAATGGCTATCACCTCAAGAAAAAGCTCCCCACCTTGATTGAAGCTGGGCTGTCTGCGTTGAACCTAAGCGCAGATAGTTTAAATCCTTATACCTTTTCACAGATCACGGGTAGTGACAGCCTTCACGAGGTCCTTGAATGTATCGATTTAGCGCTAGCGCTTGGACTAAAAAAAGTAAAATTAAATGCGGTTTTACTAAAACAATACAATGGTCCACAGCTCCAACAGTTTCTTAATTTTATCAAAGACAAGCCTGTTACTTTTCGTTTTATAGAGCTAATGCGTACACAAGACAATACAGATTATTTTAGTGCCCAGCATCTTGCGGGCAGTGGTATTCGCATGGATTTAGAAAAGTCTGGTTGGCAGCTATTACCCAAACGCACCGATGCAGGCCCCGCTTTGGAGTTTTGTCATCCCGATTATTTGGGTCAAATAGGTCTTATCATGCCTTACAGTAAGGATTTCTGCGCTAGCTGCAATCGCTTACGGGTGTCAGCAGAAGGCAAATTACATTTGTGCCTGTTCGGTGAAGCCAACGAGGATTTGACTCCTTGGTTAAATTACGGCGATGCGAAAGGTTTGGCGCTGCATTTAACCCAGCAAGTGCTAAACAAATGGCAGGGACATCAGCTCAAACAAGGCAACGTTGGTTTAACTCAGCATCTGGCGATGTTAGGAGGCTAGTATGTTGTTAGGAATAGTTTTGGCTGGTGGTCAATCACGTCGCATGGGCGAGGACAAAGCGCTACTTAACTGGGAAGGCAAAACGCTACTTGAGCATGCCACGCAACTGCTGCAAGAAGTCGGTTGCGACGAAGTATTTGTTAGTCGCAATGCGCCTCATTGCATTAAAGATATTTATCCAGGCAAAGGACCAGTTGCTGGGATCCACGCGTGTTTGGCCGCGAGTGAGAGCTGTGAAGCGCTCGTAATCCCTGTAGATATGCCGTTGTTAACCCGAGCGAGCCTCAGCAATTTAGTGATCCAAGGTCGTGTTTTTGCCAGCAGTTGTTACTACGACGCATCGGTGATGCCTTGTTATGTGCGTGTCAATCCAGCAGTGCTAGCCGAGTGTGAACTTCGTTTGCAACAAAACAGGCTTTCACTGCACGCCTTACTTGATGCCATTGCGGCCAAAGCAATTCGCTTCGACGAGGTCGATGAAACGCAAGAATTAATGAATACCAATACCCCCGCGCAGTGGTTACTCGCCAATCGAGTAGTAAATGATAAGGAGTTAGCATGAGCCGAGTAAAGTTTGAACATTTTGTACCGTTGAACGTGGCGATATTAACCGTCAGTAATCGTAGGACTCTTGCTGATGATAGCGCTGGAGAGTTGTTGCAAGCACGAGCCTTGGATGCAGGGCATTGTGTCAGTGCTCGCAGCGTGCTGCCTGCCAACAAATATCAGATCCGCGCAACGGTTAGCAAATGGATTGCTAACGATGAAATCCAAGTCGTATTGATTTCCGGTGGCACAGGTTTAACGGATGAGGACGTGACGCCCGAAGCCATCGAAGTGCTATTTGATAAATCGGTTGATGGGTTTGGTGAATTGTTTCGCCACTGCTCATTAAAGCAGGTGGGTTACTCAACATTACAGTCGCGCGCAAGCGCAGGGCTCGCCAATAAAACCCTGATTGTTGCCATGCCTGGTAGCCCAAGAGCCTGTGAAACCGCATGGGATGAAATCATCAGTGCGCAATTGGATGCAAGGCAAGGTCCCTGTAACTTTGTACCACATTTAAGCACCACCAACTCTGTGGTATGCAGCTCACGCGAGGATAGTGTATGCAACTAACTCATATTGACGACCATGGTCAAGCTGCCATGGTGGATGTGGCGGACAAAGCCATCACCATTCGCGAAGCCCGTGCTGAGGCTTATGTCGAGATGAAGCCTGAAACACTTCAGTTGGTTACTCAGAATCAGTTGAAAAAAGGCGATGTGCTAGCAGTTGCTCGCATTGCAGGGATACAAGCAGCAAAGAAAACCTCAGACTTAATTCCTCTTTGTCATCCTCTGGCACTGAGCAAGGTGTCGGTTGACTTTGAAATTGATGTCGAACATTCCCGTATCTGGGTATTGAGTTACTGTAAATTAGCGGGTCAAACGGGGGTCGAAATGGAGGCACTCGCCGCCGCTTCGATTGCCGCGCTTACTATCATCGATATGTGCAAAGCAGTGGATCAAGATATGGTGGTAGCGCAGTTATGTGTAACCCATAAATCAGGTGGACGTCGCGGTACCTACCAACGAGCATCAAAGGGAGACAACCATGAATAAGGTATTGTTTTTTGCACAGCTTCGAGAGCGCCTTGATTGTGCTGAAATCACGGTAAATGCAACGGGTTTAACGGTGTTTGAGTTACGAGAAAAACTGGCACAAAGCAATGAGCGTTGGCACAAATGGCTGCTCGATAAAGATGTGTTAGTCGCTGTTAATCAGTCTTTGGCTACGGCAAACAGCAAAATTGGTGACGGTGATGAAATTGCCATGTTTCCACCGGTGACAGGAGGTTGATCATGATCCGAGTTCAAGAACACGATTTTGATTTAAATGAAGAATATGAAGCGCTAATGCAAGATGACAGCTGCTCTGGCGCCGTTGTGTTGTTTGTCGGTCGCGTGCGGGATTTAAATCAAGGGCATCAGGTCAATCAATTGTACTTAGAGCATTACCCCGAAATGACCAATAAGTACTTAGCTCAATTGGAAGAGCAAGCGCTTGAACTCTGGCCATTAGAGAAGGTTACTATCATTCATCGAGTTGGACCGCTGTCGTTAAAAGATCAAATCGTCATGGTCGGGGTATCTAGTGTGCATCGTGAAGCGGCGTTTGAAGCGGCGCAATATTTGATGGACTTACTCAAAGCCAATGCGCCGTTTTGGAAAAGAGAAGTCATTGAAGGTGGATTAAATCGTTGGGTTAGTGCCAATCACAAAGATCAGATTGCAGCGGCGCAGTGGATGTAACGAAAAATACGCAAGGTGATGTGGTGATGTGGCAACGAGCAAAAATGGTTTACTCAATACTGTTATGCAGTTTTGCGCTGTTTTTTTGCGCTCAGAGTATGGCTCAACCCTCAAAATTGACTATTGCGTGCGCGGCAAACTTTAGCGCGACGATGGATAAATTAGTTAACCTATTTCAGTTACAAATGAGTAAATCGACAGAGGTACGTGTGGTCACTGGGTCTTCAGGAGCGTTGGCAAGTCAAATTCAACATGGGGCCCCCTTTGATGTGTATTTCTCAGCCGATCACGCATTACCGCAGCGTTTAAAGCAAGCCGGGCTTGGATACGAGTCGATAGTTTATGCAAAAGGTGAGCTGGTGCTGTATGCCTCCGTCCAAAATGAGCACTTACTCTCGGATTGGCGTCAAGCTTTGTCAACGGCGACCGTAGCAATAGCGAATCCGAAATTGGCCCCTTATGGTAGGGCCGCGTTGCAAGTACTACAAACACAAAACGTCACCCCACAACGAATAGTGCAAGGGACATCGGTATTGCAGGCGTTTCAATTTGTTGAAAGCGGGCACGCCCAATTTGGACTAATTGCAAAGAGTCTGCTGCAAGCCGACCACCTTGGAACCTATATCTCTTTGCCAATCGAGTGGTATGAACCCATCGAGCAGCATGCCCTATTATTAACCCCGCATCCGAGTGCGAAAGCGTTTTTTGACTTTGTGCAAAGCGATGCGGCTAAGCAGCTTATAAACGCGTCAGGATATAGGTAACCCAGATGTCGGAGTTAGATTGGCAAGCCGTCGTATTAACGCTTCAACTGGCAAGTTTGACCACCGTCTGTTTATTGTTGGTGTGCCTACCCAGTGCTTATTTTTTAGCGCGTAGTCACCACATTTTTAAACCGTTTATCGAAACGATAGTCACCCTACCTTTGGTGCTCCCTCCGACCGTGATGGGCTATTATTTTCTAGTGTTATTTTCCCCAACGAAAGGCCTAGGGCTTTGGTTAAACGAAACCCTAGGTATTCAATTGGTGTTTAGCTTTACGGGGATTTGGCTGGCGTCAATGATATACAGTTTGCCGTTTACCTTTAGGCCGTTGCAAAGTGCTTTCGAACAGCTCCCGAGAGAATTACATAATTCGGCCGCCTTACTTGGTTTTTCACCTTGGAAACAATTTTATTTGGTCGTATTACCTGCAATAAAGCCCGCGCTTTACACCGCAGCGACCTTAAGTTTTGCCCATACTATTGGTGAGTTTGGTGCAATCCTTATGATTGGCGGCAACATTCCAGGCGAAACACAAGTGCTGTCACTGGCGCTTTTTGACCATGTCGAGAGCTTTAATTTTGAAGCCGCCGAGCACTTGGCCATATTGATGGTGGTATTTTCGTTTAGTGTGGTGTTTGCTTGCCAATGGTGGCAAAAGCAATCGCAGCAATTGGTACAAGGACACGCGTAAATGCGTTGGGGGAGGCATCGAGTGATGAGTTCAGGTTTTCTAAAAGCTGCTAAGCCTCAAGCTTTCCTAGCAAGTGAGCCATTACAACATAATCAACATCACCAACAGGATAAGGTGTTAAACGTCAGGTTGACGTTGTCCTTACCCTTTTCACAGCAATTTAACTGTACGCTGCGAGCCGGAGAAGTTGGTGTATTACTAGCGCCAAGTGGGGCAGGCAAAACCACGCTGTTTAATGCGCTTGTCGGATTACACCACGCCAACGGCTCGATTAAAGTGGGTGTAACTCAACAAGAGCAACAGCGATTGAAAGTACACCAGCGACAACTGGCCTACGTGACTCAAAAACCCGTTTTATTTGGCCATGTTACAGTCCGAGCGCTAATCAATCTCGTTGCCAAACAACAACGGCAGGCGTTCGATGTCAGCTGGGCGATTGAACCGTTAAAGCTGGGTGAGAGTCTGTCGCTTCGGGCAACGCAGTTAAGTGGCGGGCAACAACAGCGCTTGAGTTTGCTGTTGGCGATGATTAAAGGGACGCCGGTGCTGCTTCTTGATGAGGTATTGACAGGACTAGATCCCGCCAATAAACAGGCTACGATAGCCGTAATCAAACGCTATTTAGCGCTACAAGGAGCAGTGGCGCTGATTGCATGCCATCAACTGGAAGATGCCTTGGCTCTGGCCGATGTTGCGTTTGTTCAGTCGCATGATGGAGAACAAAAACAATGGATTGAAATGCCCATCGGTGCCGGTATTCATCAATATCAACTTCAGAATCTAATGAGAAAATCAGCACAACCATTAGATGAACATAGTGTCTGCGCGAGTCAGTTTGTGTCGCTGTTGTCAGTCAAAACAGTGGCTCATCATACAGCACTTGGATTGACAGAATACAGTTTGGCAGGTCAAACGTGTTTTAGTGCATTGAAGTCCCATTTGACGCCGAATGAACACACGACCTTAATACTAAGAGCGAATCGAGTCGGGCTTGCAAAGACCGCGCTCGTGCAAAGTAGTTTTGTCAATCAGTGGTCAGTTACTATAGTGGATATTCGCCCTGTGAGCTGGCAAGGTGAGCAGGGGATGTTAATCGACACTCAAATCCTTGAGCGTGATGACATGCAAACACACGATAGATTATCAGTGTGGATCACTCGTTTATCGTTTAATCAATTACAGCCCAAGCAAGGTCAACACTGGTACTTGATCAGTAAAGCGGATGCGGTGAGTTCGACTTACAGTAGTTGATTGCGTACTAAACCACGCTTGACGTTTGCGCATAATTTAGCAAAGCGACGGATATCATCGAAATTGGGTGTGTTACCCGTATTCAACTGATGTTCCCAATACGATAATTCGCTATCGACCAGTTCCATCAGTTTTTTAGGGCAACCAATACACGAGGTATTGGTGCCACAAAAAAACGTATCGGGTTCATAAAGCGGAAGTTCCTGCTTTGCTTGCTCAATAAGCAAGCGCATGGCCGTTGCTCTATCGGGTTTTCGCTCGCCCATTCATTCAACTTAACGCTTGATCAAACGGTAAAAAGTCGACGAGTTCGTTTTCTTGCCAGCTTGATCCTTCTGCGGACAAGATCACATAGCCTTGGCTTTGCGAAAAGGTACTTAAGATCCCCGAGCCTTGGCCCTGCAATGGTTGGATACGAGTGCCTGACTCTGTAACGTCGATACTTGCTCGAATAAACTCTAAACGACCTGGTTTTTTGCTGATTGGACTTGCCAATGGTAGACGTTGAAGTTGTTGTGGCTCGATGTGTTCCCCTGCCATTTTTCGAAGTGTTGGCAAGGCTAACTGATGCAAAGTCACCACGCTCGACACCGGATTGCCCGGCAACCCCATAAAGCGTTTGTTGTTACCATGCGTGTCTTGAGTGTGGAAATGACCATAGGCAAAGGGTTTGCCGGGTTTAATGGCGACTTTCCAAAATTGCATCGAGCCGAGCTCATTTAACACGGTTTTAGTGTGATCGGCTTCGCCAACCGAAACACCACCCGATGAAATCACGACATTGGCTAAACTAAGAGCGCGTTTAAATGTGTCTGCTAGGATCTCCGGCACATCAGGCACAATGCCACAATCAATCACCTCAAAACCGAAATTTTGTAAAATGGCCTGCGTGGTATAGCGATTGGTATCATAAATTTCCCCTTCGCTTTTCTCGGTACCAGGCTCTCGAAGTTCGTCACCGGTCGACAAAATAGCCACTTTTAATGGCTGATATACAGGCAATTGTGCAATGCCAATTGACGCGAGAATACCAATGTCGGTGGCTTTAAGACGTTGTCCGCGTTTAAACAGAATTGTACCCGTGGTTATGTCTTCGCCTTTTTTGCGAACATGTTGATGACGTTTGAGATGACCGTCAAAACGGACTAAAGTGCAGTTATCTCGCTCAAGTTGAATGGCCTGCTCTTGCATGACAACCGTGTCGCATTGGGCGGGAACAGCGGCGCCTGTCATAATTCGAATACATCCACCTTGGCGCCATTCACCTTGAAAAGGATGTCCTGCAAATGCGCTACCGATTAATTCTAGTTCGCCAGAGGCTTGCAAGTCGTTATAACTAAACGCATAGCCATCCATCGCTGAGTTGTCGTAGCCCGGAACATCAAATGGCGCGCTAATGTCCGTCGCTAATATACGATTTACTGCTTGAGGCAGCAAAACCTGTTCAGTGTCGACCGCAATATTATTGTCGGCGAGTAGCACCGCAACAGCGTCATTAAAGGATAAAAATGAAGGAGGGCACTGGTTCATGATTAGGCCCCTTTTTGCTGATTAATCATCCATACCGCGGCTTCAACTCGAGAGCGTAGGTTGAGCTTCTTTAACAGATGTTTGACATGCACTTTAACGGTGCCGTCAGAAATATCCAACTCGCGAGCAATGAGCTTGTTTGATAGGCCTTTTGCAATCAATTTGAGGATTTCAAACTCACGACTGGTTAATGAATTTAGGATATTGGCTTTTTGCGAAACATCGGGTTTGCGAATTGCTTGAGCTAGTACCCCTGTGAGTTTTTCACTGAGTACCATTTTTCCTAACGCGGCTTGTTTGATTTTCTCAAGGATATCTTCAGGATCCATGTCTTTTAGCAAATAGCCATCCGCGCCATAACTGATAGCCGTTAGCACGTCTTCATCGTTATCCGATACGGTCAGCATGATGATCCGAGAGGTCACATCGTTGGCCCGCATCGCTTTTAGCGTTTCTAAACCGTCCATGCCCTGCATGTTGAGATCAAGAATAATCAGATCAGGATCGTGTTCGATGGCTAACTGCAACCCTTCTTTACCGCTGGCAGCCTCTCCAATAACTGTAAGCTCGTCTTCCAAATCGATAAGCTGTTGTAACCCTTTACGCAATAGAGGGTGATCGTCAACTAACAATACGGTGGTGGCTAAGTCGTTCATAATTAACTCTTTGGAAAATCGAATATTCATTTTCCACTATAGTAACTGGAATTAACAACGCATTCACTATTTAGCCACCATGCTACTCCAAAAGACCTGTTTTGCACTTAAAAATATTGATAAGTATCAATTGGATATAGCTATACATACCTAAAAGTAGGTAGTTCAGAGTAATCCTCTCGAGCAAACCGTTACCCATCAATGTGAATTGTTGCATGTGGAATTTAATCGCATAGTGAACGTAATTCGAACGTTAGGAGCGGCATATGGCTGATCTACATAAGTGGGAACCCGAAAATGAAGCCTTTTGGGATTCTCAAGGTAAAAAAATAGCACAACGGAACTTGTGGATCTCAATTCCAAGCTTACTGTGTGGTTTCGCTGTTTGGCTTTACTGGGGAATATTAACGGTTCAAATGATGAATGCAGGATTTAAATTTTCTGCAGAAGAATTGTTTACCCTGACCGCGATTGCCGGATTATCGGGCGCTACGCTTCGGATCCCGAGTAGTTTCTTTATTCGTTTTTGTGGTGGTCGCAACACCATATTTTTTACCACCTCATTGTTGTTAATCCCTGCTTTCTTCACTGGACTTGCGTTACAAGACCCAAATACACCACTTTGGCAATACCAGTTATTGGCCTTGTTATCTGGTTTTGGTGGCGGTAACTTTGCTTCGTCGATGTCGAACATCAGCTTCTTCTTCCCTAAGAAACAGCAGGGTTTGGCGCTTGGTTTAAACGCGGGTTTAGGTAATTTTGGTGTAACCACCATGCAAATCCTTATCCCACTGTTTATGACTTACGGCGTATTTGGTGCATTAGGTGGCGATCCAGTCACACTTGTTAGTCCATCGGGTAGCTTGATTGGTAAAATCCCAGCGGGTTCGGATACTTGGATCCAAAACGGCGGATTTTTGTGGTTAATCCTACTGGTGCCACTGTTTTTTGCTACTTGGTTTGGCATGAACAATATTCGCACGCCAGAGGTTTCACCAAATCTAGGCACTCCACTTGGCGCATTTGCGATGATTTCCGTAATGCTAGCCATCGGTCTTGCGACAGCTGCAGGTGGTTTGTGGCTCATGCTGCCAGAATCAGCAAATGGGTCAGGCTTTGGTGTGCCAAAAGAACTGGTGTTGGTATTGGTTGTTGCAACCACCGTGTTTTTACTAAAAATGCTACCAGGTGCAATTGGTCAGAGCTTGTCTAAGCAATATCAGATTTTCAACAACAAACATACGTGGGTAATGAGCGTAATTTATACCATGACCTTCGGTTCGTTCATTGGTTTTGCTGCGGCCTTTCCACTGGCAATCAAAGTTATCTTTGGTTTCCAACACATCATGGTAGATGGTGTGATGACCCATAAAACCGTGAATCCTAATGGCCCAAGTGCACTGATGTACGCATGGATGGCTCCGTTTATTGGTGCATTAATTCGTCCACTAGGTGGCTGGGTTGCGGATAAACTTGGTGGTGCGCTTGTAACACAAATCTGTTCTATCGTCATGGTTGGCTCATCGCTTGGTGCGGCTTACTACATGCACGCGGCTTATCAGTCACCAACGCCAGAAGAATTCTTTGTACCATTCTTTGTGTTGTTCTTAATCCTGTTTGCTGCAACGGGTATTGGTAACGGTTCAACATTCCGTACTATCGCGATGGTGTTCCCAAAAGAACAAGCAGGCCCTGTATTAGGTTGGACATCTGCGGTTGCTGCATACGGCGCGTTTTATATCCCAATGGTGTTTGGTCAACAAATTAAAGCAACCACACCAGAAGTCGCATTAATCGGTTTTGCTGTCTTCTATACGTTGTGCGTATTCGTCAACTGGTGGTTCTACCTCAGAAAAGACGGCGAGTTTTATAACCCGTAAACCACTCCACTTGTCTAGAGCCATCAACTACAGGTTATGGCTCTTTTTTTAATTATTGCAGAGAAAGATTATGAGTAAGTTTCAAGAATTATTGACGATGGCACGCTACCAAGCTGAGCCGGTTAAGTTACTGATGTTGTTCACGAAAGCAGATGTCGAAAGTGCCAATAACAATGTAAATAAAGGCTTTATTCAGCCACAGATGTGCGTTGATAAACTCCCACAAGAGCTCAGTGACTATGACGCGCTATGTAAAGAAGCCGATGCGATTAATGCCGATTGGGATTTGGTTTTTTTAACTAGCATCAATGCTAACGTCGAAAGCAGCATTATTGATAGCAGTATGAAATCGATGGTCAGTGATGTCCAAACAGGCAAAAACACGGCGATGTACGTGGTGTTAGACAGACAAGATAACCTCGTTGAAATGGTTGGCAGTTAAGTACAGACGGTATTTCATCTTACTTCCCCTTATCCTACTGTAACCCCAAGTTATTTGTTGGTAGGTTGTTGGCAGCGTACGCTGCCTTTTTCATGCGTGTTGTGCCACATAGTGCTGAATGGATTGATACACGTTCGCTGGTATTAATCCCGCAGGATCTTGCGTGTCGAGCCAGTTTTTAAACGTGAGACATAACTCAGTATCGCCTGCTATTGACAGTTTACGCCTAAAAAATAAGGTATCAGGATCGCAGTGGCCCGCAATCAGCTCTAAAAAACTGTCGCTATCACCGCTTAATTTACCATCACAGCGCATCATATTGGTCGCCACAAAGGGTGATTTCACCACGATGACTTGCAGTGTTGTACCATCCAACGATACAAACAAAAACAACGGCAAGTTACTGACCTCAATACACACACTTTGATGGCGTAAAAAGTCGAGTTCTCCCGCTTGGATTTGTGCCTTGAAGAGAGCATTAAGACGCTGCTCTGCAAGCCATTTGAGTGTCTCGGTTGGCGTGAAATAAGTAAGTCGTTTTAACCACTTCGGGGTAAACAACTGAGGTACATTGTGCTTAAAAATAGCATTTAAACTAATCATATAGGTAGATTACCTCGGCAAGTTAAGTCCATTACCATTATTGAAAATTTAGCGGTGAGTTTAAATAATCAGGAGTGGGTATGGAGTTACTCTGTCCAGCAGGAAATCTTGCCTCGTTAAAAAAGGCCATTGAGTACGGCGCAGATGCCGTCTATATCGGTTTAAATAATGATACCAATGCGCGCCATTTTAAAGGACTCAACTTTAGCGAAACGCAATTAATCGAGGCTGTCCAGTATTGCCATGAGCGAAATCGAAAATTGCATGTGGCTATCAATACCTTTGCGCACCCCACGCAATTTCCTCGATGGCAACGTACTATCGATCACGCCGTGGCGGCGGGTGTCGACGCGTTGATCGTTGCTGATATTGCTGCACTTGACTATCTAGCAACGCGGCATCCTCATCAGGTGGTGCATTTGAGTGTGCAAGCGTCAGCCACCAGTGACAGTGCTATTGCATTTTATCAGCAGCACTTCGCGGTAAAACGGGTGGTCTTACCGCGGGTTTTGAGTATCCAGCAAGTACGAAAACTAGCAGCGACAACCTCGGTGGAACTCGAATTATTCGCCTTTGGTAGTTTGTGTATTATGGCAGAAGGTCGTTGCTACTTATCTTCTTATATGACCGGAGAGTCGCCGAATACCGCAGGCGTGTGTTCGCCAGCTAAGTTTGTGCGTTGGGAAGAAAAAGACCGAGTACTGAGCTCACGGCTCAACGGAGTGCTAATTGATACCTTTCAACCAGAAGAACAAGCGGGCTATCCCACGTTGTGCAAAGGGCGGTTTAATGTTAACGATCACACCTATCACGCAATCGAAGCGCCCACCAGTTTAAATACGCTTGAACTGCTCCCTGAATTGCTCAAATTGAATATTTCAGCGGTTAAAATCGAAGGCCGCCAGCGAAGCCCTGCGTATGTTGAGCAAGTCACTAAAGTATGGCGTCAAGCCATCGATATAGCGAAGCAAAAGTCAGAGCAATTTACTATCGACCCAGGTTGGACTAAGACGCTTGCGGCATTATCAGAAGGTCAGCAAACGACCTTAGGTGCGTATCATCGAAAGTGGAAATAGGAATGAGAGGGCTACTATGAACGTCGCAATTGGGCCAATGTTATTTCTTTGGCAAAAGTCGCAGCTAGACACTTTTTATCATGATGTGGCGAACTCGAACGCCGATATTGTGTATTTGGGTGAAACCGTGTGTGCCAAACGTCGATTATCGCGCATTGAAGATTATCTCGCTTGGTCACACCAGCTCATCGAGGCCGGCAAGCAAGTGGTACTATCGACCTTGACCTTAGTCGAGTCACCTCTGCAAATACGCGAACTAAAAAGGTTATGTGATAACCAATCGCTGCTCTTTGAAGCTAATGATATCGCGGCAGTACACATTCTCAGTGAACGCAAACGTCCGTTTGTGATTGGCCCAGCTGTCAATGTCTATAACGGCTATGCTCTGGCGAAACTCGCTCAGTTGGGCGCTATCCGTTGGGTTATGCCCGTTGAGTTGTCACGAGATTGGCTTGCAGCCATCAAGCAAGAATATCAAGCCGTTTGCGATTTACCCATGGAGTTTGAAGTGTTCAGCTACGGCTATTTGCCGCTGGCTGTCAGCGCGCGATGCTTTACAGCACGGCATTATGATGTGGCCAAAGACAGCTGTGAACTGGTATGCCAACAGCATCCTGAGGGCCTCAAAGCAAACAGTCAAGATGGCACTGAGTTGTTTACACTCAATGGTATTCAAACTATGTCAGGACAAATCTATAACTTATGTCAGGATATCAACACGCTGTCCGAAGTGGCGTCTATTGCAAGGATAAGCGCACATCAATCTCAAGATTTGCAATGGATTACTGCCTTTATGGACGATAAAAATTCGATTCGGCCAGAGGGGCATGTCAATGGCTTTTGGCATCGCATAGCGGGTATGCATGTGGCAAGTTAATCATCGTCAGATGATTAACTCCCACCTTGTGATTGGCTAAACAAATACAACATTAGCAGTAATGTGACAAACCAAAAACCACTTAAAATCTTCCAAAAGACCAAACTGCTGGCCTCTTGCGGCTCCGGCTCTGGTTTTAAAAAGTCGGGGTTCGGTTTGGTTAAATCGGCAAGCAAGGCATCGACGGTCTCATAGCGCTGCGTTAAATTGAAATTAACGCCTTTTTGCAATGCCTTATCAAACCAAACTGGGATTAAGGCATTGTACTTTGCAGCACTTCGATAACGCAGACGGTCATAGTCGAACATGGTTGTGCATTCTTCTACTTTGTCACCGTAGGGTAACTGACCGGTAAAAAGCTCGTAGCAAATTGTCGCAAGGCTATAGACATCGCCTTGCACCGCTGAGTTTTTGCCCACCAAATAATTGGGATCCGAGTAGCTTGCCGTGCCTAGTGCACCCAAATGCTCAATGGGCCGGTATAGTTCAGCGACGCCTGCGACAAACACTGAGCCGAAATCAACGAGCTTGACCGAGCCGTCATTTAATACCATCACGTTGCCAGGTTTTAGGTCTTGATGGATGGCGTCATTAGAATGAAAAGCGTTTAATCCTAACGCAATTTTCTTAACTATTTGGATAGCCTGCTTCGGTTTAATTGGGTGGTTACGCTCCATCCAAACGTCTAAACTGACCCCATCTAATCTTTCCATTAAATAATAAAGCGCCGTTCTTGGACGAGAATGCTGAATAATTTTGACTACATAAGGCGAATCGATGCGACTTCCTATCCATTGTTCCTTCAAGAAGCGGTCGATGTAATGCGCATCGTCTTCAAAATTAATAGACGGTGTTTTCATAGCGAAGCGCTGGCCACTTTCTTCGTCCTCGACCAAATACAATTGGCTACGAGGAGAGGCAAACAATTCCTCTACGACTTTGTAACCGTCTAATTTCATTCCTGGAACTAGAGTGGGCGGGAAAGGTAAGCGCATCAGCTCCGCGTTAAATTCACTTTCATCTTGGTGCGGTAGTTGGTGAATTTTTACCACCACGCAACTGATGTTGTCGTCACTACCATTGTCCGCGGCATGTTGGCAAAGCTGTTGGGCAATCCTTTCTGGGTCAGCATCTTGTTTGAGTGTCTTGAGTAATTCTGCTGTCGGGACGAACTCGTGTAAACCATCGGTACTGAGTAGATAAATATCGCCTTTGTTGAGTTCAAAACTGCAATAATCGATATGGATATTGTTGTCCATGCCCAGTGCACGGGACAAAAATGATTTCCCGTGGCCCAGTAGCGTGATGTGATCGGTGGATAACTGCTCAAACGTGTCGCCACGTAAACGAAACACGCGGCTATCCCCGACATGAAACAGATGGCCATGGATACCTTTTACTATCAAGCAGCTTAAGGTTGTTAGATAGCCTTTATTATCTTGTGTAAACTCATGGCTTTTACGATAGAGCCTTAAATTGATAGCAGATAAAACCTGCTCACCAGAACGACTGACCGACCAAGTATCAGGTGTTTTAACGTATTCAGTTAAAAATCGCTCGACCGCTGTTTCGCTTGCTTCTTTACCAGCCTCTGCAGAACTGACGCCATCGGCAATACAAAACGCCATCCCTTTAACTTGGGCGAGATAGTTGTCATTGGGGATTAAAAAACCGGCGTAATCTTCATTAATCTCTTTTACACCAGCCGATGAGCTCATACCAGCTTGAACGTTTGTGTTTTGCATGTGCTTGATACTTTTAAATGCGACCCTAATTTACTCGTCGCGAGCTTGCGATAGGTTATTTGAACTTAAAATAGTCATTAAGACATCCAAAATAAACGTTTTAAATTATCTTTTCGGCTGCAAGTACCCCAAAGTGGGTATATCAAGAAAAACGTAATCAATTGAAAATTATAAGTAATTCAAAATTGGTTAAGTGATTTTTGCCTTTAAATTAGGTGGATGGGGTATTGGTGGTAGGAATAAACCATATTGTTATAACTTGGGTAAAATGTAGTTCAGATCTCAAGCCTGTCCAGCTCTTAGTTTTTATAAAGTAGAAAACATGACATCAGATAAACTTGCCAAGCGTGCGCTCACCTTAGCGACACTCGCCTTTGCTGCCAACTTTTCAGTTTGGACGCTGTATGCTGTTTTGGTCATTCCAATTACTGAATTATGGCAATTGAGCGTCACTGAAGTAGGGATGTTGTTGGCCGCACCTATGCTAAGCGGCGCATTTTCTCGTATTCCTGCGGGTATGGCTGCCGACAAAGGCTCACCGAAAATGTTGTTTGTGATGCAAATGCTGGTGTGTTTACCCGCACTGGCGCTGTTGTTTGTAGTGAATTCCTATATTGAGGTGCTCTTAGTGGGGCTTTGGCTTGGTTTAAGTGGAAGCTCTTTCTCTATCGGGATCCGTTATGTGTGTGATTTTTTCAGCCGCGATAAGCAAGGTACGGCAATGGGGATTTTCGGCGTTGGCAATGCAGGAGCCGCTATCACACTGGTTATAGCTCCGCTGCTGATTGACCAGTATGGTTGGCATTGGGTTGGGCCAATCTATTCGGCAGGGCTTTTGTTTGTTGCCGTACTGTTTTGGGTGCTGGCACCCAACTCACCTGAGTCCAATGCTCAACTTGATGCAAAGCCACTTCGCTTGCTTGATTTGCTAACTAATGGTCAGGTGTGGCGACTTGGTCTCTACTACTACTTTGTATTCGGCTCGTTTTTGGCCTTGTTGTTGTGGCTGCCGTATTACTACACCCAAGCCTATCAATTGCCACTGCCTCTTGCGATGGCATTTACGCTGTTTTTTGTCGCAACGTCGTCCGTTGTACGTGCGTTGGGCGGTTGGTTTGCCGACAAATATGGCGGCAGAAGTGTTAATTGGAGTGTGTTTTGGGTGTGTTTGACCTGCTTGTTCTTTTTAAGTTATCCCCCAACCACCATGACTATCCATGGTATTGCACAAGATGTTCACCTAGATATTTCTATCAATGTGTGGATGTTTACCATTTTGCTTTTCATCATCGGCTTGGCGCAAGGCTTTGGGCGTGCCAGCGTCTTTAAAATGATCCACGAATATTACCCGTTGCAAATGGGTAGTGTAGGCGGAATGGTCGCTGCGATTGGTGCGTTAGGTGGATTTACCTTGCCAATTTTGTTTGGTGCGGTGGTGGAGTTACTAGGGTTTTATAGCGCCAGTTTTATGCTGCTATATGGAGTATTGGCAGTGTGTATGATGGTGATGTATTTCGCGATTCGAGCAGAACGCTATCGTCGTAGGTTAAAGGAAGCAGCAAGCTACAATTTTTTGGAGGATGATGAATTATGATGCAAATTACCGACAGTCAAAAAGAGGAGCTCATCCCTCCGATTTTGCGCCTCGCATTTCGACCGTTTTTTTTATTTGGAGGTGCCTTTAGTTGTATCGCTTTAGTGTTATGGGGCTTTGTGTTAAGTGGCTCGGTGGCATTTTCGCCCTACGGAAATTTATTGTTTTGGCACAGTCATGAGATGCTCTTTGGGTTTGCCAGCGCTATCGTAGTCGGGTTTTTATTAACGGCCGTGCAAAATTGGACTGGTATTCCCAGTATTCGCGGTAAAAAGCTCGCGGTGTTAGTGGGGCTTTGGCTCAGTGCGCGGTTGTTACTAGCGTTTTCGATTAGTCCTGTGTGGTTGTCGACCGCGATAGATTTGGCCTTTTTACCGCTGGCGGGTTATTGGCTCGCAAAGCCCATTATCGCGGTAGGGCAAATGCGCAACCTGTTCTTTATCCCGATTTTAGTGTTAATGAGTGCATCCAATCTCTTAATGCACTTAGGCGTTATTTTGGCCATGCCTGAGTTATATCAGCATGGTTTTATGTCTGCGATTTGGTTGATTACCTTGCTGATGACGGTACTCGGTGGGCGAGTTATCCCATTTTTTACTGCCAACGGTTTGGGTCGTCCCAAGGTGGAGGCAAAGCCGTGGCTTGAGTATTTAGTATTAGGTTCAACGTGGTTAGTGTTTGCGATTTACTTAACAGGAGCGGTTTATTATCTGCCAAAATCGGTATTGGGGGGATTGTTAGCAGTGTGCGCATCCGCACATCTTGTACGCGCACTCCGCTGGCGAATTTGGAGTACCTTATCGGTGCCTTTACTGTGGAGCTTACATGTGGCCTACTGGTTTATACCAATAGGGTTATTCTTGATGGCGCTGGCGTATACAACCAATTGGTTGTCGGTCTCTACCGCATTTCATAGCCTAACGGTTGGTGCAATGGGCAATATGATTCTAAGCATGATGTGTCGAGTGAGTTTAGGACACACTGGGCGCCAGTTGATAGTAAAACACGCGATTATTTGGGCCTTTTTCGCGGTGTTAATCGCGGCGCTGATTCGCGTGTTTGGGGTGGTATTGTTCTCGAACATGAGTTTTCAACTTATTATCATTGCTATCGGTGGTTGGTGTTTTGCCTATGGCTTGTTTGCTTATGTGTATTATCCGGTATTAACACAGCCTAGAGCAGATGGCAGACCGGGTTAACGGGAACCCCATTTTCTATCCAGAGGATAGCCAACAAGGGTTATTCTCTACCCCTTTTTAGTCCTTCTAGATCGCTTAACCCTGTTGATGTGGATCAATTGCCTTTTTTTAATCTTTACTAAGCTCAAAGTAGGATTTCCCTTAGGCATCAAACAATGAGTATCGATAACGTACCTATGGTTGTAAGCTGTTCTGGCTGCTGTACTGGTGGTGAGCTGGCAGACGACATTGCGGCCATTTTAAAGCGCGAAGGAAAAGTAGAACGCATGTCGGTTGCGCCCATCGTTGCAGGCTCGCCAATGCACCTAAATCGCTTGTCGCAGGCTAAATGTGTGATTGCCATTGACGGTTGCGCACTTGCGTGTACAAAAACCTGTTTGCAAAAGGCTGGGATAAGCGTGACGCGCGAAATCAACATTTCATCGGAAATTAATGCACTGCCACAAGAAGCGAAACAAAACGCACTGCAGTGCAGCGTATTGCTGACAGCAAAATTATCACAGACATTTTCTAAGCAGTTGATCCAACGCTTTGCAGTCGAGCACGACTCGCAACAGACTAATATTGTTGAGTTGTTTCCATGTGTTCGGCGTTAGTGACTACGCTAACGCTTTGTATTGCGAGGTTCCGAACAGACTGAACAACTAGCCTGCTTTGGCACCGAGAAACGACGAAATTCAAGTTGCAGCGCATCGTAAAGTAATAGCGAAACTCGCTCAGGCTGTAATTGCAATAACGCCTTTAATGCCTCAGAGGCTTGCAATGTGCCAATGGTACCAACGACGGGTGATAAAACTCCGGCTTCCATACAGCTTAACGAATGCTCAGTGAACAGCGCAGCAACACACGCATAACAAGGGTCATTGTCACGCATGGGGAAATGGATCAATTGGCCTTCCATGCGGATCGCCGAACCTGAAATAAGCGGAGTTTGATGCTGCCAACAGAGTCGATTCAATAACAAACGAGTTTCGATATTGTCACTGCAATCAATCACCACATCGGCGGATTTAATCAACTCTGCATGATTTTCGGTGAAGTGTTCCTCATACGCTGCAAGGTGTATTTCACTATTAAGCGCGCTTAAAGTTTCAATCGCAGAATGTACCTTGTTCATTCCTACACGCGACTCGGTATGCAGGATCTGACGTTGCAAGTTGGTAATATCGACAGTATCCGCGTCAAACAGTGAAATTCGGCCAACCCCCGCGGCGGCTAAATAGGGCAGCACCGCACAGCCTAAGCCGCCCGCGCCAACGACGAGCGCATGACTTTGCAACAGTGTTTCTTGGCCGTCTTCTTGAATTGCAGGAAGCAGAATGTGCCGACAATAACGCATCGTGTTCTTTTCATCTAAGTGCATAACTCAATCCATACCAATAACAAGGTAAACGTAACTAGCGTTTAGCCTACAGCAATAGAGAGTGAGATGTTATACCCCAAAAGAGGTGGCTTTGCGCAGGATGGGTAGTGCACTTCGGACATTGATTTACATCAAAAGAAAAATGAAATTTGCCTTTACGCTAAGTCTAACTTCACTGCGTAGCAAGGTAAAAAATATGAAAACACAACTATCTATTATCGCAACTTTGGTTTTACTTGGGGTCAGCCATCAAGCGAATGCGTCAATCCATGACGGCGTAGAAACAATGCTCGAACAAGGTAAAGCCAGTGGTGTGTTGCGTTATCGATATGAATATGTTGATCAAGCAGGGCTACAAAAAAAGGCAGATGCGTCGACGTTGTTAACTCGCATTAATTATACAACAGGGGCATTAAATGGCTTAAAAGCAGTCGTTGAAATGGACAACGTAACGAGCATCGGTGACGAAAATTACAATAGTACCGTTAATGGTAATACGCTTTATCCCGTGGTTGCTGACCCAACAGGGACAGAAGTCAATCAAGCGCATCTACAATTGAACACGGATAAAGCGCAATTTACGCTAGGAAGACAGCGTATTAATCTAGACGACCAGCGTTTTGTCGGTGGTGTCGCGTGGCGCCAAAATGAGCAAACTTTTGATGGTTATCGCGTGGTGTATAGCCCTTCAGAAGCGCTGAAAGTGGACTATAGCTATATCTATAACGTCAATCGTATTTTCGGTGAAAAGAGTGCAGCAGGTGATTTGCATGGTGCGGTGTACCTTGGCAACGTCAGTTACAAACTGAATGAAACAACTTCGCTGACAGGCTTCGCGTATTTGCTCGACTTTGATACGGCAGCCGCGTTGTCGACTCAGACACTTGGTATGCGTTTGTCAGGTAAAGCATTTGACAGTGTCAACTACACGTTAAGTTACGCTACCCAGCAAGATAATGCTGACAATCCTAAATCTTTTGATACCGACTACCTCCTAGCGGAAGTCAAAGGCAAAGTCAGCTCCGTTGGTTGGACGGTTGGTTACGAAGTGTTGGGCTCAGACAATGGCGTCGGGTTTAGCACTCCACTGGCAACGGCGCATAAATTCCAAGGTTTTGCTGATAAATTCTTGGGTACACCAGGCGCGGGTGTGAAAGACTTTTATGTTGGCATTAACGGGGCGGTTTCGGGTATTAAGTTATCGGCAACGTATCATCAATTTGACAGTGACACGGGCAGTGTCGACTACGGCAATGAAATCGACCTAACCGCAGCGTATAAGGTGTCCGAAAAATGTAACCTGCTGGTCAAATACGCCATGTATGATGCCGAGCAGCATGCAACTGATACTGATAAGTTATGGGTGATGCTAACTCATAAATTCTAAGCATTCGTGTAACACGTTTCAATTCCCTGCAATGGATGGAGCCTCTTCGGAGGCTTTTTTATTTATCAAAGATGGGTGTGGTTTGAACCGAGTAAGTGAGAACGACCCGAAATCTAGACACACGCCACACTAACCACGATTACCCCTACGTGCCATTATCTATCAAACTCACTACACCTTTATAGGTAGTCGCTTAGATGGGCTCTATTGCAGCGGCCTATCACCGCAAAACCAAAGGAGTAGAGCGATTTTGTGCTGAGATTTCGCGGCCAAATTATGTTGATTTACATCAAATCTTTTTACCGTTGACAGCCCAAAATGGTTTCGAACAAACTGTTTTGGAGAAAACTATGGCAAGTGAAAAATTCAACATTTTTTCCATGCAGGGAAAAATGAAAATCTTGCACTTAAGCTGGATCGCATTCTTTATCACCTTCGTTGTGTGGTTTAACTTTGCCCCGCTATTGCAAGCTGTAAAAACAACGCTGGGATTAACAACCGAACAAATAAAAACCTTACTTATCTTAAACGTTGCACTCACCATTCCAGCCCGCGTGATTATCGGCATGCTGACCGATAAATATGGTCCGCGCGTGGTGTACTCAAGCCTACTGGTCGTATGCTCTATCCCTTGCTTTATGTTTGCGTTTGCCGACAGCTTCCTGCAGGCTGCGATTGCACGATTCTTACTTGGCTTTATCGGTGCTGGTTTTGTTATCGGGATCCGTATGGTGTCGGAATGGTTCCCGCACCATGAGCTGGGTACAGCCGAAGGCATCTATGGCGGCTGGGGTAACTTTGGCTCAGCAGCGGCGGCGTTTACGCTTCCTACCATCGCTCTGTTGTTTGGCGGTGATGAAGGTTGGCGTTACGCAATTGGTATCACAGGCGTAATGAGCTTAGTGTTTGGCTTTATTTACTACACTAGCGTGACCAATACACCGAAAGGCTCAACGTATTTTCGTCCTAAAAACTTAGGCGCGATGGAAGTTACCTCAAAAGGCGATTTCTTCTTACTGCTGATTATGAAAATCCCAATGTACGCAGCACTGGCATTGTTGGCGTGGAAACTGTCGCCAAACGGTGTAAAGATGCTCGATGGTACCGTGGTCAATCTTATTTACGTTGCACTTGTTTTGCTTTACTTGTTTGAAGTGAAAAAAGTATGGTCGGTCAATAAAGGCGTATTCGAAAAAGAAGTGCCAGAGCTTCACCGCTATAGTTTTAAACAAGTGGCGGTACTCGATATCCTTTATTTCACAAACTTTGGCTCTGAGCTTGCTGTAGTGTCGATGTTACCCTTGTTCTTTGCCGAAACCTTCTCGCTCGATCCTGTCATGGCAGGTATGGTAGCGGGTGCTTATGCGTTTATGAACCTCATGTCGCGCCCAATGGGTGGCTGGATTTCAGACAAATTTGGTCGTAAAACAACATTGCTCATTTTGACCGCGGGTTTGGCTGGTGGTTATTTCTTAATGGGTATGGTGAATAGTCAATGGCCGCTTTGGTTAGCGGTTGCAACCGCGATGGCTTGTTCGTTCTTTGTGCAATCAGGTGAAGGTGCGGTGTTTGCGGTAGTGCCATTGATTAAACGCCGCTTAACAGGCCAAATTGCAGGTATGACGGGGGCTTATGGCAACGTAGGGGCCGTGACGTTCTTAACCGTGTTGTCGTTTGTTGACTACGCAACTTTCTTCTACGTTATTGCAGGTACTGCTATGGTTGGTTTTGTTACTTTGTTCTTTATGGACGAACCACGCGGACAAATAGCAGAGGTACGCGAAGACGGTACTGTAGAGTTAATTGACGTTTCTCATCGCAAGGCCTAGCGAATCTCTTAAGGCCTAAAGCCAGTGCATGCACTGGCTTTTTTACGTTTAAGCGTTAGAAAAAGCGGTTTTCTTATCTCGTGCAGTAAGCGGCTTGGCCCCTTACTCTTCTAGTGTGTAGGCGAGAGTTCACCCCTCGCTTTTAAATTTTGGCAGTATCTTCATGTCAAGAAAGAGCGATAAGTGGTCGGTCAGATGAACTCGTTTTTGGACAGAATGTATGGTACGCCCCGTTTTGCAAGTTAATAATCAAAAATAACGGAGATGGTTTGCGCTAATGTATTCAGAGTCTAAAAGAGACTTTCATTAGTCCCAGCTCTACGATGAGATCCGCGCCAGATTGTCCTCAAAAACGAGAAAGCATTATTATTGCTGAACTGTCCACAAGGTCTTCAATCTGGTGGCTAACCGTTTTGTCATCATTAATTATCATATGCAAACTGGTTTAAACTCTAACTTCAAATGCTTTCTTTGTCGTCATTACTGACCACGCTATTCGTGCTAACTTATTAGCGAGTGCTACAAGAGCAACATTAAATGGCTTACGACATTTTAAGTCTAGTAGCCATGTACCAAAGAACTTTTCTGCCGTATTGTCACGCCACATAACGGCTCTAGCTGCATGAATAAATAGCTCTCTCAATTCCTTATTACCTCGCTTCGATATACCTAACATTCTAGGTTTTCCTCCAGTCGAGTATTGAAAAGGAACTAACCCTAACCATGCCGCAAAGTTTCTACCGTTATCAAAATCCTGAGGACTACCAACCGCTGATATACAACAGGAAGCTGTCATTGGCCCAACTCCTGGGATAGTCTGTAATAACTTAGCAACTTCGTTTTCTTTATTTAAAGCTAGTAGTTTGTTTTCTTGCTCTTTTATCCAAGTATTTAGCTGATTGTAATACTCAAACTGTGCGGTTAATTCACCTAGCAAAAGTGGTGGCAATTCTTTTTGATCAGCTATCCATTGAAAGAGGTTTTTCATTTGATGATGGCCGCGAGGAAAGCTCAAGCCGAACTCTAGCAATATAGAACCAATTCGATTCATACAAGCTGTTCGCTCTTTGATGTAGCCTGAGCGAATACGACGAATAACGATACCTAATTGAGCTTCTTCTGATTTCACGGACACAAAACGCATGTTTGGTCTTGTTGCTGCCTCAGCGATTGCATCAGCATCAATGTAATCATTCTTATGAGATTTTACATAAGGTTTAACATATTGAGCCGGTATTAGTTTTACTTCGTGACCAAAGCTTTTGCATTTCCTTGCAAGCCAATGAGCGCCGCAACAAGCTTCCATCGCTATAATGGTTTTATCTTGAATAGATAAGAAGTCAATTAACATTGATCTAGAATATTTGTGTCGAAACATTTCACGGCCAGAGAAATCGTGGCCGATTAAATGAAAAGTCGATTTACCTAAATCTATACCAATTACTTTTACTTGTGACATGATGGTCTCCTCCTGTAATAGCCAACTTAGTAAGTTTAGCTAAGGGATGGGGCGTACCATCTAATTAATGAGCTAGAGCCGACCGACGGCTCAGTGCCAAAAGCGGATCCTCAACGCCCGCATAACGGGCAAAACTACGTAGGCTAAAATACCAAGCGTAGCGCAGGGAGCCTACGTAGTTTTGTCCCCTGCGAACGCCAGTGAGCGTTAATGCGCTTGTTGGCTGCCTTATCTCAGTAAGACTAGATAGTATTTATTATCAGACTCAAATACATCCTTAGACTTGAAGCGATACCAGTCATTGTTGTTGATGTTTGATATATAACTATCTGAACGATACTTCGATGCTCGATCTATTCCATGATTCAATGACAAAAACAATATACAGCCAGATGAAGTGCAAAAATATTCTGATTTATCCAAGTCGTCAGAAAAACCTAACTCTATAAAATTCTTAATATCGTCACCAGATGAAGAATCTAATTCTCCAGAATTGACTTTACGAATTAATTGAGAAAGTGTGGTCTCGTTTGTATTCTTAAAGTCAGATAAATTAAAATTTTCTTGGAAGAAGCTGATTTCATTTATCTGATTTGGTTTTGCGTAAGTACACATTGAAAAACTAACTAAGACTATCGCTGATGTCACTACTGTAAACAATTTCATATAATATTCCCTTTTATTGATGTTTAAATGTTAACTATAGACGCAAAACCCAACCTTGGCGAAGCAGCTAACAATCTTAATCTACGAGCGAGTCGGTCGTTTTTCTGCCGCTAACCGCCTCTAGTTTCTACTTACCGATTTTTTATCATATTGGATAACTTATTGCTACAAGTAGCTTTATGCCTTCAAAGCTAAAATTGCTTTGGGATAAAAACGACCAAATCGCTCGTTTTCCTGACTATATGAGAAACTTGTAACAAAGAAGCCAAAAATAGACAAAGCGAAGATTGCTATTCGCTCGATTGAGACCCTAACTCATTTTGGGGCAGAAACGAGTTACGCTGAAGGCCAGCTTTTGGCACAAAGTACTTCTTTAAAAAGCGAGGAGTGAACTCTCGCTTAAAAGAAATGCTCAAGCCCCTTAACTATGATTTTGGGCGAAATACCTTAATCACGGACTCATCGCAGGTAATAAACGGCCCTTCTAATAAATCAATGCAATAGGGAACTGCAGGGAATACCGCATCTAGACATTGGCGGATCGCTTTGGGTTTACCCGGCAGATTGATGATGAGTGACTTATTGCGAAGCCCTGCGGTTTGCCGAGAAAGAATGGCCGTTGGAACGTATTTTAAACTCTCTTGTCGCATTAGCTCCCCAAAACCCGGCATCATTTTATCACACACCGCTTCAGTGGCTTCTGGGGTGACATCCCGCTTGGCAGGTCCCGTGCCGCCTGTGGTGATGATAAGGCTGCATTGCTCGTTGTCGGCCAGTTCACACAAGGCTTGCTCGATAAGGGGTTGCTCATCTTCAACCAATCGATATACGGGTTGCCAGTCTGAGGTGAGGTAAGCCTTTAAAGTATCTTCAATCGCTGGGCCCGAAAGGTCGTCGTATTGACCGCGACTTGCTCTATCGCTCACCGTCAAAATACCAATTTTGGTCGTCATACCTGTCCTTTATGCTTGCTAAAAGGGCAGTCTAACAAACATCCATGGTGGAAAAACTCCCTCTAAGTAGGTAGTGAGTGGTAGTTGCTTTTGGTAGGCCACTCGTCGTGCTTTTTATTGATAATTCATCCTTTATAACTACCCACATTTTCACCTTGGTTGCTAGCTGTATTGTTTGATCTAGATCAAGTTGGTCACTGGCTTAAAAAACGACAGATACTATATATTGTGCTTACTGAGCTTTGTAACACTAAATATAGTTATGTTTAATGTATTGGAACCCCAAGTTTGTTTTCAAGAAGTGCCTAACGAAATCGCGCTTGGGTTTGTCTGTACTGGCTGCCAACTTGGGTGCAAAGGGTGTCATAGCCCACAAAGCTGGAATGCAAATTTAGGCACGCCTTTAACCCAAACTGTATTTGCAGGTTGGTTGCGCCGATATGAGGGGTTAATTACCTGCGTGGTGTTTTTTGGGGGAGAATGGCAAGAGCATCGGCTGTTACCACTACTGCGTTACGCGCAAAGCCAAGGTTTAAAAACCTGTTTGTACACCGGCTTAGACTACGTGTCAGAGCAACTTAAAAACGAGCTGACGTATCTCAAAACGGGCCGTTATATCCAATCACTTGGCGGCCTTGGGCAACATTCAACCAATCAAAAGTTTATTGATGTTGCTTCGGGTCAACTACTCAATTCTTACTTTATAAAAGGGTGAACATCATGCCTGCGCTATCACAACAACAACTTGAACAAAAAATAAGCTTTATAAACAACTATTGTCATGCAGTTAACCCGGCTGATGGGTCGACGATGGATGCCAATGCCAATGTGACCAGTAAGAATATAGCCACGCTCGAATCTGAATTAATGAAAGACTACTTTATTCAGGTTAATCGCGCCTTAGTCAGTCAGAAGATTAAGGCGTTATTTGGTGACGCGCTCGCACAAGAGTACATTCGGCAAATTGAAGCGCATGAGATTTATGTTCACGATGAAACCAGCCTCAAACCCTATTGTACTTCGATTACTATGTATCCGTTTTTATTGGACGGACTGACCAAACTCGGTGGCGAGTCTAAAGCGCCAAAACATTTAGAGTCGTTTTGTGGTAGCTTTGTTAATTTAGTTTTTGCAATTAGCGCACAATTTGCGGGAGCCGTCGCCACGGTCGAGTTTTTACTGTATTTCGATTATTTTGCGCGTCAGGACTACGGTGATGACTATCTTGTCACGAGCAAAACGCAGATAGAAAACCATCTTCAGCATGTGGTGTATGCGCTCAACCAACCGGCGGCCGCACGCGGTTATCAAAGTGTGTTTTGGAATATTTCTTTGTATGACGAGCCATATTTTGAGGCGATGTTTGGGCACTTTGTTTTTCCTGATATGACTTCGCCTAATTGGGCAACGGTCAGCGCGTTGCAACACTTTTTCCTAAACTGGTTTAATCACGAGCGCACCAAAGCAATTTTGACCTTCCCGGTGGTTACCGCTGCCATGTTGGTGAATGAGGGGGCGCCTGTCGATAAACGGTTTGCCAACCTTTGCGCGCAGAACTTAAGTGAGGGTGGGCAGTTTTTTGTGTATCAATCCGAAAACCCTGACTCTTTGGCGTCGTGTTGCCGACTCAGAAATGAAATTAGCGATCATAGCTTCTCTTACAGCCTCGGGGCGGGCGGGGTATCGACTGGGTCGATTAATGTGATTACGCTCAATATGAATAGGCTAGTGCAGGATGGACGAGATTTGGCGAGTGAAGTGCAAAAGCTGCACAAGTATCAAATCGCCTATCGACAACTGATGGAAGAATATCAATGTGCAGGCATGTTACCGGTTTATGATGCTGGGTTTATCTCATTCAAAAAGCAGTTTTTAACGATTGGTATTAATGGCTTAGTAGAAGCAGCAGAATTTTTGGGGTTGGATATTTCAGTAAATTCCGATTACACAAATTGGGTGCAAGCGCAGTTACAGGTTATATATGCAGAAAACCGTAAGGCTTCGCAAGAAACTGGGTATTTGTTTAATACCGAATTTGTTCCGGCCGAGAACTTGGGGGTCAAAAATGCCAAGTGGGATAGCAAAGCAGGCTACGAAGTGCCAAGGGATTGCTACAACAGTTACTTTTACCGAGTTGAGGATGAAGCGTTAAACCACTTAGATAAATTTATTTTGCACGGCAAAGCCATCACACAATATCTAGATGGCGGTTCGGCGCTGCATTTAAATCTCGATGAACATTTGGACGCCCAGCAATATCTGCACTTGTTTAACGTGGCGGCAAAAACGGGCTGCAATTACTTTTGTATCAACGTCAAATTAACGGTTTGTAATCAGTGCGAGCACATAGACAAACGGACTCAGCTGCATTGCCAAGTCTGTGGTTCGCAGGATATTGACCATGCCACGCGGGTGATAGGGTATCTTAAACGAGTTACTGCGTTTAGCCAAGGTCGCCGACAAGAGCATGCACTTAGGCATTACCACCGTAGTCAACGTAGCCTATCACGAATATCAAATTATTAATAAAACAGGAACAAAAGGGGGGCCGTGGTTAGGTTTACCCCATTCGCTTACCAAATGATGGCGAGTTTTTGATGCGCATCAAATGAAGTGAAGATAGCACTAAAACCATGACACCGCTCGACTACACTGCACAGACCCTAACCCATTCGTGCTTAAAAAGTCTTTAAGGAGAAAGCCGTCATGCATTTTTTCAGGCCTGCGATTCAATTCGCCAATTATTTTTCTTTTAAAATCAAATTCACGGTGTTGGCTGTGCTTAGTTTGCTGTCACTGTTGTTTTTCTTCTCGATTTTATTTACGAAACAATATCAGGTATCGCAGGGGGTAGAAGCTCAACGTAATGTGGTGAACTACATTCAGCCATTGCGAGAGCTTGTTGAATATATTGCAGTGACACGAGGCACAACACATGGCTATTTAAGTGGCAACGAGGGATTTAAAGACAAGGTACTTGCGATGCGTAGCAAGGCATCAGAGAGTTTTAAATCGTTGCAAGCCATCGATGCTGAGTATGGGCAAGGGCTTGGCCTTAGTCAGACAATCAATGGGCTGAATCAAAACTGGCAAACGATTAATAACACAGCATTTGAAAGCCAAAAAGACCTCGTATTTAAGCAATACACGACACTTATTGCTGAGGTAATCGAAACCTTTGATACACTTGCGCGCCAAGGTGGTTTAAACCAAAACACGCAAGCCTCAACCGACTATTTGGTGAATATTTTGGTCGATACATTACCAAATCAAGTCGAAGCGCTGGGTCAATTGCGTGGTAAAGGGGCGGGAATTTTAGCTGCTCAACAATTTACGACGACCAATAAGTTGGTGGTCAGCAATCTTGTCACTGACAAATATCTGCGCGCTTTTGTAAAAGATGTGCGCTATTTGTTTGCCGATGATGAGGCAGTGAAGTCACGAGTTGAACTGGAATTTGAACAAGTTCAGCGCGACTTAAATCACTATTTACAACTGGCTAAAGCGGAGCTGGTCGAAAACGATACATCCAGTTTTCGCTCGGATGCTTTTTTTCAGCAAGGCACCGATACCATCAGTAAATTGTTTGGCTTGTACACTAAGCTGAGCGGTGAGTTAGTGCTTAGGTTAGATACAGAAGCGCAAGCTGCAAATAGCCGCATGGTATTGTATTTACTGTTTATCGTGGGCAATATTTTGCTGCTTGTGTATGCCTATATTGGTATGTATAAAGCTATTGTTGTCAATCTTAAGCACATCAAAGATGTATCATCTAAAGTATGCGATGGTGATTTGAGTGTGCGTAGTCACCTTAATTGTAAAGATGAGCTTCAAGGGATTGGTGTGGCGCTTAACGAAATCATCAACGGGCTTTCGCATTCGATGGTGGAGGTCTCCAATTCCAGTCAGAATATCGCCGCAACGGCCAGTCAAATAGCCAATGAAAGTAAGCTTTCGGCGGTGGGTATGGAACAACAATCCGAACAATTAGTGTTAACCTCTGCGGCCATCACGCAAATGAATGCCTCCGTTGCTGAGGTCGCTCAAAATGCTGAACTAGGTGCGGAAGCCGCACAAATGGCAAGAGACAATGCAATCATCGGGCAAGACGTTGTGTCGCAAACCGTCGCTGCAATTGAAGTACTGGCATCGAATATCGAAAAAGCAGCACAACAAATGCAAAAGCTGGAACAAAACAGCAATAGTATTTCGAGCATATTGGATGTGATCCGAGGTGTTGCCGAGCAAACTAACTTACTTGCATTGAATGCGGCCATTGAGGCCGCCAGGGCGGGTGAGCAAGGTAGAGGGTTTGCCGTGGTTGCGGATGAAGTCCGCACACTGGCTCAGCGTACCCAGCACTCTACCCACGAAATTAGCGAAGTGATAGAGCTTATCCAATCGGGATAGGGACGGTGGCTGTCTCGATGCGGGACAGTCAGCAGTGCAAAAATCGCAAGAAGCTGGTAACGCGCTGGTTGGCATTATGAAGTCGGTTGAACAGATCACCGATATGAGTGTTCAAATCGCCACAGCAGCGGAGCAGCAATTCGTGGTGGCTGAAGAGGTTGCACAAAGCGTGGTGTTGATTTCGGATGTCGCAACCAATGCAGCTCAAAGTGCCAGTGAACTTGCGGATGTTGGTTCGTAATTGGCGGCTATGTCCAAAGAAATGGACCTAGTTGTTACGAGTTACCATTTAGACGTGCAGCAACAGCACAGGCTCGACGAACCAAGTAACTTGGTTAAATGGAACGAAAGCAGTGCTCTGGGAATAGACGAAGCGGATCGTCAACATAAAAAGATGGTGGAGCTTATGAATGAGGTGCACCGAGTGGTGCATGGAAACCGCGGTGTTAGCACGATCACTAATCGTCTAAGTAACCTAATCGAATTCACAGCCGTTCACTTTAGATGGGAAGAGCAATATCTAGAAAGTCATCGCTACCCTGATTTAGCGGCTCATAGAAAAGAACACGAGAAACTGCTTGCGGAGTTAAGAGGTTACCGCGACTCTGTGGAAATTAGTAACAAACGTCAGATAGATGAAGTTGTCATTAAGCTCAACGATTGGTTGTTAAAACACATCGAACACAGCGACAGTAAGTATGCGCGTTTTTTACAAAAAGAAGGCGTGTCAGCCACAACCCAAAAAACCAAAAAAACACTGGTGATGGGTTAACTTAATGCTGAGTTTAGGTATTGATATGGGCGCTTTTTCAACGTCCAATCTACTTTAGAAGGGAACAGGCTAGATATAAAAGTATCGTTTGTATTTGCCGAGAATCGTCAATGGACGTATTAGTTTTCGGTCGGCGGAAGGTCATAGTTTGCGTAAATTCGTTCAATTGAGCCATCCGCGATCATTGTAGTGAGCACTTCATCTAGTTGCACCTTGAGTTTGGCGAATGAGGCTTGCAAACGCATGCCTACAGGTAGATTTGATACTTCATAGACTTCGTGAAATTTTTTGTATTCTGGATTGAGCAAACGATAGTAGTTAGAAGTCGTGTTTCCGATAAGTATGTATTCGAATCGTTGATGGTACAGTTGGGCTAATAATTCACGCTCAGAAGTATTGTCGTAAACGATGATTTTGTCATCGTTGGGTGACTGATTAAAATGTGCTTCTAGCCCTTGATAGATATAGCCTCTTACTCGTCCTACGACTCGCCCATAGAGTTGCCGCACAGAGTCAAGCTGCTTTGCTTGATTGGATAAAATGATTTCCCGAGAGAACGCAAAATCAATGGTGTACAAGCCTGGACTAACCGAGTCAGCTCTCCAACTTGGGGGCATACCCGGTTCTATATCAATTAGACCTTGCTCAAATAGCTTTTTTCCCCGCGCCACCGAAACGGACACGTATGTAAAGCACAGTCCAGTTCGTTTACTTATTTCATTAAAAATATCCGGGAAAATACCTTTGTAGACACCTTGTTGTTCATAGCTATAAGGTGGATTTGCGCCATGGTAAACCATGACGGAATAGCAACTGGCGAACACTGGAAAACTGACCAGTGAGCATAACAATAACAAGGGTTTTAACGTTAGCTTCACATAAACACTTAAATGATGATGTCATTATTGAGAGTAGAAGATTTGTGAGAAAGCGGAACGTATTTATAAAAAGGTCGCTGATTTGCAGTGATTAACGCAGTATGCGCAAGAGCGACACTTGCCTAGAGTGTCGCCGGTTAGACAAACATCAAGTGTCTAGATGGTGAATACCCAGACTTACTGACTGCGCCGAAAGAGAATGTTGTTTTCCAGATGTATATGTTCAAAAAGGTCTTGATGGAGTATTTTGGCCTTCGCATAAAGTTCGGTCCACGTCTGACAGGCATCCGAAGGTGCAGTAAAGTTATTGGTCATATCAGCAAGCTGCTCTAGCGCGCGAGCATGGTCAATGTGCTCTTCTTCCATGACTGAAATGGGCCCATAAGGGAAAAGACCTTCAAGCATGAGCGGAAATAAAATTTGTTCCTCTTTTGCCATATGCTCTTGTAGTTCAAAAAACATCGCAGATAGATGAGCTTCCAAACGCGAAGGAAACTTAGGGTGATCATGGTGAAACAACTGGACTTTATGGCAGAGGCGAATTAATTCAGGGAACTGCTCTTTATGTTTGTCGTGATAGTGCTCAAGAATGTGGGCTATCAGCTCGTAGGTCGAGGCATTCAACCATGGATTTGGTTGTTGTAATTCCGCCTCTTTAGCAAGGGTGTTTAATTTACCGATAATTTCGGTCAATCGACTTTTTCCTTCACCAGTAAGGTCTTTTAAGGTGAGAGCGGGTGCTAAATGATAATCTATCTGATATGCATCGAATAGTTCACTCGCTCCAGGGATTTTGGCCACGAGCTCTGAAACAGTGCTTTGTGAAATATTCATTGCTTGCTCCTATGTACGGTAAGTACGCTAATTGTAATGGAGTCTGGGAGATTCGGTATCCCCCATAATGGATAGACTAGAGTGGGTAGTATTTTACTGAACAAGTAACAAATCGTGAGGAACTTCTGATTCAGACTAAATGCGGACATGCAAAGGCATTTTTCATCTATGTCTGCGTTTGGCACAAAGCTATCCTTAGTCTCTAACGTGTTTATGTCTAAAATCTTCTTAGAGCGAAAGATGAACGA